>NZ_JBJHHG010000030.1:0-44311 GCF_045257065.1 Enterobacter sp. PP-008-ECC_S150
GGCCTGCCGCCAGCGTTCAATCTGAGCCATGATCAAACTCTTCAATTTAAGTTTGATGCTCGTGAATTAAACTTCGTAATGAATTACGTATGTTCACTCAGAGACTTGGTATTCATTTTTCATCTTGCGACGTTAAGAATCCATGTCACTTTGAGTGCCCACACAGATTGTCTGATAAATTGTTAAAGAGCAGTGCAACGCGGCTTTCGCTCACCGTTGCGAGGTGGCGTATATTACGCTTTCCTCTTTCAGAGTCAAGCGTTTGTTTTCGCTTTTCTCTGCTGACACGGCGGCTTGCGTGCCGTTGTTCCGTGTCAGTGGAGGCGCATTATAGGGAGTAATTCCGAACCTGCAAGGATAAAGTGAAAATTATTTACTAACTGCTCACTTTCCAGGCAAATGATACTCCAGACCTCTATTCTTGCCTGGTTTTTAAACAAAAACGAGCCGCGAACGGCTCGTTTTTGCATTTTGTGACTTACTGCACTGCCACAATGCGATCGTCGTTGGCTTCCAGACGGATAACTTTGCCCGGAACCAGCTCCCCGGAGAGGATCTGCTGCGCCAGCGGGTTTTCGATCTGCTGCTGGATAGCGCGTTTCAATGGCCGCGCACCGTACACCGGATCGTAACCGTTCTCACTCAGCAGCTTCAGCGCCTCATCGGAGATGTGAATTTCATATCCACGTTCTTCCAGACGTTTGTACAGACGCTGCAGCTGGATCTGCGCAATCGACGCAATGTGTTTCTCACCCAGAGGGTGGAAGACCACCACTTCATCAATACGGTTGATGAACTCTGGACGGAAGTTATGGCTTACGACACCCAGCACCAGATCCTTCATATGGCTATAGTCCAGCTCACCGAAACGTTCCTGAATCAAGTCGGAACCCAGGTTGGAGGTCATAATGACCACCGTATTCCGGAAGTCGACCGTTCTCCCCTGCCCGTCGGTCAGACGGCCATCGTCCAATACCTGAAGCAGGATGTTGAACACGTCAGGGTGCGCTTTTTCCACCTCATCCAGCAGGATGACGGAATAAGGACGACGGCGCACCGCTTCCGTCAGATACCCACCTTCTTCATAACCCACGTATCCTGGAGGTGCCCCGACCAGACGTGAGACGGAGTGTTTCTCCATAAACTCGGACATGTCGATACGCACCATCGCATCGTCGCTGTCGAACATAAAGTTAGCCAGCGCTTTACAGAGCTCGGTTTTACCGACACCGGTCGGCCCCAGGAACAGGAACGAACCAATAGGACGGTTTGGATCAGAAAGCCCCGCACGACTACGACGAATAGCGTTTGAAACCGCCTCAACCGCTTCGTTCTGGCCAATCACCCGATTGTGGAGATCCTGCTCCATGCGCAGCAGTTTTTCACGCTCACCTTCCAGCATGCGCGCCACCGGAATACCGGTCCAGCGGGCAAGCACTTCCGCGATTTCGGCATCCGTCACTTTATTACGCAACAGACGCATCGTTTTACCTTCTGACTGCGTCGCTATCTCAAGCTGTTTTTCCAGCTCGGGTATTTTGCCATATTGCAGCTCTGACATACGCGCCAGGTCGCCCACGCGTCGCGCCTGCTCAATGGCAATTTTTGCCTGCTCGAGTTCAGCTTTAATGGTCTGGGTTCCGGAAAGTGAGGCTTTCTCGGCTTTCCACTCTTCTTCCAGCTCAGAATACTGGCGCTCTTTATCGTCCAGCTCTTCATTGAGCATATCGAGGCGTTTTTTACTGGCTTCATCAGACTCTTTCTTCAGCGCCTGCTGTTCCAGCTTGAGCTGAATAATGCGTCGATCGAGTCGATCCAGCTCTTCCGGCTTCGAGTCAATCTGCATACGAATGCTCGACGCCGCTTCATCAATCAGGTCGATTGCTTTGTCCGGCAGCTGGCGATCGGCGATGTAACGATGCGAAAGCGTCGCCGCCGCAACGATAGCCGGGTCGGTGATCTGCACATGGTGGTGCAGTTCATAGCGTTCTTTCAGACCACGCAGTATCGCGATCGTATCTTCAACGCTTGGCTCGGCTACAAACACTTTCTGGAAACGACGTTCAAGCGCAGCATCTTTCTCAATGTACTGGCGATACTCGTCCAGCGTAGTGGCGCCAACGCAGTGAAGTTCACCGCGCGCCAGCGCAGGTTTCAGCATGTTCCCGGCATCCATCGCGCCGTCTGCCTTACCGGCACCCACCATAGTGTGCAGCTCGTCGATAAACAGGATAACGTTGCCTTCCTGCTTCGCCAGGTCGTTAAGCACCCCTTTAAGACGCTCTTCGAACTCGCCGCGGTATTTCGCACCGGCCACCAGCGCGCCCATATCCAGCGCCAGTACGCGGCGGCCTTTCAGGCCTTCCGGCACTTCACCGTTCACAATACGCTGCGCCAGCCCTTCGACAATGGCGGTTTTACCGACACCCGGTTCACCAATCAGCACCGGGTTATTCTTGGTACGGCGTTGCAGTACCTGAATCGTACGGCGAATTTCTTCATCACGGCCGATCACCGGGTCAAGTTTGCCCTGTTCAGCACGCTCGGTCAGATCGACCGTAAATTTCTTCAAAGCCTGACGTTGGTCTTCGGCTCCCTGATCGTTCACGCTTTCACCTCCGCGCATTTTCTCAATCGCCTGAGTCACATTGGCGGTGGTCGCACCGGCAGATTTCAGCAGGTCGGTCAAGGTACCGCGTGATTCAAGCGCCGCCAGCACAAACAGCTCTGACGAAATAAAGTTGTCCCCACGTTTTTGCGCCAGCTTGTCGCAAAGGTTCAGGACGCGCACCAGATCCTGTGACGGCTGAACGTCGCCGCCGGTCCCTTCGACCTGCGGTAAACGGCTCAGCGCCTGCTCGATAGCGGTGCGTAACTGGCCAGCATTAATGCCAGCGGACGTTAATAAAGGACGTACCGATCCCCCTTCCTGATTCAGCAAGGCGCTCATTAAATGAAGAGGTTCGATAAATTGGTTGTCGTGCCCCAGTGCAAGGGACTGGGCATCGGCGAGAGCAAGCTGGAATTTATTGGTAAGACGATCCAGACGCATAACTCCTCCCATAACAGGTCAAATTTGCTACTGGAGATTAAATGAGGTCATCCCTCAATTATTCAAGGTTAATGACCTGAATTATGTGAAAAGAAAACGGCACGTGCCGGATCGTCTTGATTCTTTAGGTTATATCAGCCAAATGAAACTTGCCATACGCCCCGTGGTCTTGTCGCGACGATAGGAGAAAAAATCACCCTTTTCGGTGAATGTGCAGCGATCGCCGCCGAAGATCTGCGTTACGCCGACGTTATTCAAACGCTGACGAGCAAGCTGGTAGATATCGGCCAGATATTTATCTCCTGAAGGCAGGAAGGCTTTCGTCGCTTGCGCATCTTTTTCCATAAAGGCGTCGCGGACCTCTGGGCCCACTTCAAACGCGCGAGGACCAATAGCCGGGCCAAGCCAGGCCATGATATTGGCTGGCTGATCGTTAAAGCAGGCGACAGTTTCTTCCAGCACGCCTTCACAAAGCCCACGCCAGCCCGCGTGGGCTGCTGCCACCTCGGTACCGGCACGGTTACAGAACAGAACCGGTAGACAATCGGCGGTCATCACGGCACAAACGGTTCCCGGAGTATTGCTGTAAGAGGCATCAGCGCGTTTAGAAGCATAGGGTTCCCCCGTCAACTTCAGCACCGCGTTACCATGAACCTGTTCCAGCCAGACGGGTTTCGACGGCAGATTCCCCGCGGCAAACAGACGCCTGCGGTTCTCTTCCACGTGTTCAAGGTTATCGCCACAGTGGGCGCCGAGATTCAACGACTCCCACGCGCCCTGGCTCACGCCGCCAATACGGGTTGAACTGCAGGCGGCCACGCCAGCAGGCAATGGCCACTCCGGGACAATCAGTTTGGTCATAGCCAGTCCACTTGATCCTTATGTTCTTCGAAATCAGCGCGCATGGCGTCAATAAGATCCATCATATCCTGCGGGATAGGCGCGTGCCACTCCATCTGAATGCCGGTGATAGGGTGGTAAAGGCGCAGCATGGTCGCGTGCAGCGCCTGACGATCGAATTTACGCAATACGCTGATGAACTCATCCGACGCGCCTTTAGGCGGACGCGGACGGCCACCGTAGACCTGATCCCCCACCAGCGGATGGGTAATGTGGGCCATGTGTACGCGGATCTGGTGGGTGCGTCCGGTCTCCAGACGCAGACGCAGACGCGTATGAATGCGGAAGTGCTCCATAATGCGATAGTGCGTCACCGCCGGTTTACCCATCGGATGCACAGACATGTGGGTACGCTTGGTGGGGTGACGGCTGATGGGCTCTTCAACCGTTCCGCCAGAAGTCATATGCCCAATGGCGACCGCTTCATACTCGCGGGTGATTTCGCGCAGCTGCAGCGATTCCACCAGACGGGTCTGAGCGGGAACGGTCTTCGCGACCACCATCAAACCGGTGGTGTCTTTATCCAGACGGTGCACGATGCCCGCGCGCGGAACATCCGCAATCGGCGGATAATAATGGAGAAGTGCGTTAAGCACCGTTCCGTCAGGATTTCCCGCGCCCGGATGAACAACCAGGTCGCGTGGCTTGTTGATCACCAGAATGTCGTCATCTTCATAGACGATATCCAGTGGGATATCCTGCGGCTCGAAGCGGATTTCCTCTTCGATTTCAGCATTGATGGCGACAGCTTCCCCACCTAACACTTTCTCTTTTGGTTTGTCCCAGATCTTGCCGTTTACCAGCACGCGCTGGTCAAGGATCCATTCTTTTATACGTGAACGCGAATAATCAGGGAACAATTCGGCCAAAGCCTGATCTAAGCGTTGACCGAGCTGATTTTCGGAGACTGTTGCGGTGAGTTCTACTCGTTGTGCCATAAACTGCTTCTTCGTTTAACGTTGGGTTTTACGGCTTTGCCGTTTAATATAGTGTGCTATTGTAGCTGGTCTTAATCGGGAGCAGGAACAGAGTTTCTCCCGGACAAACATTTGAGGAAAGTCAAAACGTCATGACGCGCATGAAATATCTGGTGGCAGCGGCCACGTTGAGCCTGGCTTTGGTGGGCTGCTCCGGTTCAAATGAACAGGTCCCTGACAATCCGCCGAATGAAATCTATGCGACTGCACAACAAAAGTTGCAGGACGGTAACTGGAAACAGGCGATAACGCAACTGGAAGCGTTGGATAATCGCTATCCATTTGGTCCGTATTCGCAGCAGGTACAGTTAGATCTCATCTACGCATACTATAAAAATGCCGATCTGCCGCTGGCTCAGGCAACCATCGATCGTTTCATGCGTCTGAACCCGACTCATCCTAACATCGACTATGTGATGTACATGCGCGGCCTCACCAATATGGCGCTGGACGACAGTGCGCTGCAGGGCTTCTTTGGCGTGGATCGTTCGGACCGTGACCCGCAGCATGCGCGTGATGCCTTCAATGACTTCTCCAAGCTGGTACGCGGCTATCCGAACAGCCAGTACGTGACCGACGCGACCAAACGTCTGGTGTTCCTGAAAGATCGTCTGGCGAAATATGAATACTCCGTGGCGGAATATTATACCCGTCGTGGCGCATGGGTTGCCGTGGTTAACCGCGTAGAAGGTATGCTGCGTGATTATCCGGATACTCAGGCAACGCGCGATGGCCTGAAGCTGATGGAAAATGCCTACCGCCAGATGCAGATGACCGCTCAGGCTGAAAAAGTGGCGAAAATCATCGCCGCGAACAGCAGCAATACCTGATTTTGCCTCAATGCAAAACGGCAGCCCGAAGGCTGCCGTTTTTATATTCATTTTAGCGCGTCGCTGAAGCGCGTTAGACTCAACACATCCAGTCAACTATGGCCCCAATTTTTGCCTTCGACAAGGTAAATCTCACCTCTTCCTGCCCTGCCTCACAAAAAAGATTCCCTGACAAAAACCGACAAAATAACGTGATCTAAATCACACATTTTGACATTAGGTCGGGTATGCTGGAATCACCAAGACGGAAAGACAAGAGGTAAAATTTATGACAATGAACATTACCAGTAAACAAATGGAAATTACTCCGGCAATCCGCCAGCACGTCGCAGACCGTCTCGCCAAACTGGATAAATGGCAAACTCATTTGATTAATCCACATATCATCCTGTCCAAGGAGCCGCAGGGTTTCATCGCTGACGCAACTATCAATACTCCAAACGGCCATCTGGTCGCCAGCGCAAAACACGAGGATATGTACACCGCTATTAACGATTTGATCAACAAGCTGGAACGGCAGCTCAATAAAGTGCAACACAAAGGTGAAGCCCGTCGTGCCGCAACCTCGGTGAAAGACGCCAGCTTCGCGGAAGAAGTTGAAGAAGAGTAATCCTTTAAATTGAGTGTACCGCCAACGCGCCTTCGGGCGCGTTTTTTGTTTTTTATTGACAGGGTGAAAACAGTACAGGTACTTTAACCGTATCAATCACAGGATGACTTTATGAAACACACGCCGTTCTTCTTCGCATTCTTTTTTACCTTCCCCTGACTGGGAGGCGTTTCGTCGTGTGATAAAGAATGCGAAGACGAACAACAAGGCCTCCCACACCGGGGGGCCTTTTTTATTGATAACGATAAAATGAGACAGGCAACACTATGACACCGGAAAACCCGTTACTGGATCTGCGCGTAAAAATCAGCGCGCTGGACGAAAAATTACTGGCGCTGCTGGCCGAACGCCGCGCGCTCGCCATCGAAGTGGGCAAAGCCAAGCTGGACTCCCATCGCCCGGTCCGTGATATCGACCGCGAGCGCGATCTGCTGGAGCGTCTGATCCAGCTCGGCAAAGCGCATCATCTCGATGCCCACTACATCACCCGGTTGTTCCAGCTCATCATCGAAGACTCCGTTCTCACCCAGCAAGCGTTACTCCAGCAGCATCTGAACAAAACCAATCCGCACTCTGCGCGAATCGCTTTCCTCGGGCCAAAGGGCTCGTATTCTCACCTGGCCGCTCGTCAGTATGCCGCACGCCATTTCGAAGAGTTTATTGAAAGCGGCTGCGCGAAGTTTGCCGACATTTTTAACCAGGTCGAGACCGGCCAGGCGGATTACGCCGTGGTGCCGATTGAAAACACCAGCTCCGGCGCCATCAACGACGTCTACGATTTGCTGCAGCATACCAGCCTGTCGCTGGTCGGCGAGCTGACGATCCCTATCGATCACTGCGTGCTGGTCTCCGGCTCAACCGATCTGAACAAGATCGAAACCGTCTACAGTCACCCACAGCCTTTCCAGCAGTGCAGCCAGTTCCTGAACCGCTATCCGAACTGGAAAATTGAGTACACCGAAAGCACCTCGGCGGCGATGGAAAAAGTGGCGCAGGCTAACTCCCCAACCGTCGCCGCGCTCGGCAGCGAAGCGGGCGGCGCGCTGTATGGTTTACAGGTACTGGAACGCAACCTGGCAAACCAGACGCAAAACATTACCCGCTTCGTAGTGCTGGCACGCAAGTCCATCAATGTATCAGACCAGGTACCGGCCAAAACCACGCTGCTGATGGCGACCGGCCAGCAGGCCGGTGCGCTTGTTGAAGCCCTGCTGGTGCTGCGTAATCACAACCTGATCATGACGAAGCTGGAATCACGCCCGATCCACGGTAACCCGTGGGAAGAGATGTTCTACCTTGATATCCAGGCCAACCTGGAGTCTGCTTCCATGCAGAAGGCCCTGCGTGAACTTGGCGAAATTACCCGTTCCATGAAAGTGCTGGGCTGCTATCCGAGCGAAAACGTCGTCCCGGTCGATCCGAGCTAGCGCTCGATAAAGCGGCTTTTCTTCATCCCTGCCACGCTAACCGGCAGGGTGAAGATGGCGCCGGAGAGCGGAAACTTCGCCACCTCCTCGGCATCCATATTTTCCCGCGTGGTGGTAATAAATAGCGTTTTCATGTCATCGCCGCCAAAGCAGACCATTGTCGGGCAACGTACCGGCATGCGGTATTCTTCCAGCTGTTCCCCTTGCGGAGAAAAACGCGCGATACGCCAGCCGTCAAACAGCGCGCTCCAGTAGCAGCCTTCCACATCCATGGCCGCGCCGTCCGGTATCCCTTCGCCCTCGTTAAGCTGACGAAACACCTCACGTCTGCCGGGTTCACCCTGCTCATCAAGCGGCGTGCGGTAAATCACGCCGTTTGGCGTGTCTGAGGTAAACATCCACTGACGATCCGGGCTAAACGCTAAACCGTTATGTCCGTGAATGTCGCACTGGATCACCTTCGGCGTCAGGTCGTTGTCGATGCGCATCAGCAGGGCGCCGTTGTAATCTCCCGGCCCCCAAAACGTGCCCGCGTAGAATCGCCCTGAGGAATCGGTCCCGCCATCATTAAAACGTGCAAGCTGAGGGTTAGAGGGGTTATCGCACACCTTGCGTTGCAGAAGTCCATGCCTGTCGGCAAGCCAGATGCCAGTGCGCATGGCGACGATAAACCCGCCGCGCTCGCGGAGCGCAAAACAGCCCACCTCTTCATGGAAAGAGAGCACGGTGTGTTCCGCCGTCGGCAGATGATAGCGGTGGATCTCCCCTTCCAGAATATCGGCCCAGTAGAGCGCTTGCTCTTCTGCGCTCCACGTCGGGCATTCAGGCAGGTGCCCGGTGTAATTTAACAGCAGCTGCGGTTCGGACATGACGGTTCCCCAAAATAAAAAAAGCCAGCATTGCTGGCTTTCAGTATATACATCATCGCATTACTGGCGACTGTCATTTGCCTGGCGCAACAGCGTCCGGCTCTCGCTCTGGAAACGCTGCGCGTAATCGCCAAACCAGTGCTCGACCTTGCGGAAGCTGTCAATAAACGCCTGCTTGTCTCCGTGTTCCAGCAGCGTAATGGCTTCACCAAAGCGCTGGTAGTAGCGCTTGATGAGCGCCAGGTTGTTCTCGGAGGACATAATAATGTCGGCGTACAGCTGCGGATCCTGCGCGAACAGACGCCCGACCATAGCCAGTTCCAGACGGTAGATCGGGGAAGAGAGCGCCAGCAGCTGTTCCAGCTGCACGTTCTCTTCCGCCAGATGCAGACCGTAGGCAAAGGTCGCAAAGTGGCGCAGCGCCTGAATGAACGCCATGTTCTGGTCGTGCTCGACCGCGCTGATGCGGTGCAGTCGTGCCCCCCAGACCTGAATCTGTTCCAGGAACCACTGATAGGCTTCCGGCTGACGACCGTCGCAGTAAACCACCACCTGCTTCGCCAGGCTGCCGCTGTCCGGGCCGAACATGGGGTGCAGGCCCAACACCGGTCCCGTATGCGCCGCCAGCATCGCCTGCAGCGGACCATTTTTAACGGAGGCCAGATCCACAAGGATGCAATCCTTCGGTAAAGGCGGAAGTTTCCCGACGATCTGCTCCGTCACGTGGATTGGCACGCTGACGATAACCATTCCGGCGTCGCTCATCAGTTCCGGTGCCCGTGCCCAGTCTTCTTTCTCCAGAATACGCACCTGATAGCCAGATAGCGTCAGCATTTTTTCAAACAGACGTCCCATCTGCCCCGCCCCGCCGACAATCACTACCGGCCGCAGAGACGGGCAAAGGGTTTTAAAACCTTTGTCGTTCTCGCTGGAATAGGATTCGCGCATCACCCGACGCAGCACATCCTCAATCAAATCCGGCGAAACGCCCAGCGCCTGAGCCTCTTTACGACGGGAGGCAAGCATGGAGGCTTCGCGCTCCGGGACGTAAATCGGCAGGCCGTATTTGCTTTTCACCTCGCCGACTTCGGCAACCAGCGCCATACGGCGCGCCAGCAGGTCCAGCAGCGCCTTATCCACTTCATCAATTTGATCGCGCAGTGCGGTCAATTCAGCAACCATAACTACCCTCTTAAGCCAGACGCGTCGCCAGCTGGCCGTTTAAATCTTTATGGATCTCGCGCAGCAGCGCATCGGTGGTCTCCCAACTGATGCAGGCATCCGTAACCGAGACGCCGTACTTCATTGCGCTGCGCGGTTGTTCAGATGATTGATTGCCTTCATGAATATTGCTCTCAATCATCAGACCGATAATCGAACGGTTGCCATCTTTGATCTGTGCGATCACGGATTCCGCAACCGCAGGCTGGCGACGGTAATCTTTATTCGAATTACCATGACTGCAATCTACCATCAGAGCCGGGCGCAGTCCCGCCTGCTCCATCTCTTTTTCACACTGCGCCACGTCCGCCGGGCTGTAGTTAGGTGCTTTCCCGCCGCGCAGGATCACATGGCCGTCCGGGTTTCCCTGGGTTTGCAGGAGGCACACCTGGCCCGCCTGGTTGATACCGACGAAGCGGTGCGGCATAGCGGCAGCACGCATGGCGTTGATCGCCGTCGCCAGGCTGCCGTCGGTACCGTTTTTAAAGCCAACCGGCATCGACAGGCCAGACGCCATCTCGCGGTGAGTTTGCGATTCCGTCGTACGCGCACCAATCGCCGACCAGCTGAACAGGTCGCCCAGGTACTGCGGGCTGTTCGGATCCAGCGCTTCGGTTGCCAGCGGCAGCCCCATGCTGACCAGCTCCACCAGCAGGCGACGCGCAATCTTGAGCCCTGCTTCCACATCAAACGAGCCATCCATGTGCGGATCGTTAATCAACCCTTTCCAGCCGACGGTGGTACGTGGCTTTTCAAAATAGACGCGCATCACCAGATAGAGGCTATCGCTGACCTCCTCCGCTAATGCTTTAAATCGACGAGCATAATCAATGGCGGTTTCAGGATCGTGAATGGAGCAAGGACCGCATACCACCAGCAGGCGCGGATCGCGGCCGGCGATAATGTCAGAAATGGTCTGGCGAGAGTGCTCGATCTGAGCCTCCTGCGCGACGCTCAGCGGGAATTCCGCTTTCAGTTGATCCGGAGTGATTAAAACCTGTTCGTCAGTGATATGTACGTTGTTCAGCGCGTCTTTTTGCATGATGGCGATCCTGTAAAGCTCGTTTGCGATAGTTGTTTTCCTCGATGAGGTGAAACCACGATACCATAAAAAGTAAACATTTCAATCCAAAATACGTACACATTAATTTACACCAGCCAATTTATTGCAAAAAGAAGCCGATAAAATCGTAAAGATTAAATCACACACGGTTTCACTTCAGCCAGGCTATGCTGAAGAAAAAAGGAGAATGGCTATGCGTTCAATTGCTCCCGCGCTGTTGGCGCTGTTTTTAACGGGCTGCCAAATCAATCCTTACACCTTCCAGCCCGACTGGACCAGCCCATCCTGGTTTGATGCTGGTAAAGAAGACGCCATGAATGGCCTGCCGGTTAAAGATAATCAGACCCTGGCCGATAGTTTTAACGACACACACGTTGATCGTAGTGAATATCTTCGTGGCTATGCCGATGGTCAGAAGAAGGTCTGCGAAGAAGGGTTTATTCACGCCTGGGGGCTCGCGGGTAAATCTTTCCCTGCCAGCTGCGATACAGCTGAAAATGCGGCAAAACTGCGTACGTCCTGGCAAAAAGGAATGGATGAAAGTCTGCGTTCCAGCAGGTTGAATTAAGCTACTTTTTATTCACCGGAAAACACACAACTGTAGGATTTAGCTTAGGTCGGCCAGAGGCTATTTCTGACATAATGACGGCTCTGATAAACAATGGTATTCTGCCCACAACTCTTAAGGACAACTATATCCGGAGCGATGTGGCGGATTCTGGTGAGAAATTTATTCTTGATCTCTTTTTTCCGACTCACTCTGGTGCTAATGCTGTTCCTTATCGTGGGCCCTACGACGGCAGGCACGCTTACGGAAACGGATAAATCGGTACGCTCGATAGTCTCAGGCATTGTGAGCTATACGCGATGGCCAACGCTTTCCGGGCATCCTAAACTCTGCGTCTACGCCACTTCGCACTATACGCACGCGCTCATCGAGGATGAGGGGCATAGCGAGTTACCTTATACTCCCGTTATTGTACGTAACGATCGGGAAGCCCTGGCCGCGACGTGCGACGCTATTTATTTCGGGTCGGAATCACCGGCAAAGCAACTTGAATTAATAAGTCAATATCAGGGCAGAGCGTTGCTATTAATCTCAGAGCAAAATCCGGAATGTGTAATTGGTAGTGCCTTTTGCCTGATAATCGATGGCGGCCAGGTACGGTTCTCCGTCAACCTGGATGCATTGACGCGCAGTGGCGTAAGGGTCAATCCGGATGTATTAATGCTGGCACGGAATAAGCAGCATGGATAAAGATTTCAGTTCAACGCCACGTCCGACGTTTAAAAGAACGTTGAGGCGAAACAGCATGATAAGCGTCATTATCACAATGACGTTAATATGGCTGTTGCTCTGTTTTGCTTCCGTCGTGACGTTAAAACAATACGCCCAAAAGAATCTCGAATTAACCGGCGCCACAATGAGCCACAGCCTGGAAGCCTCGCTGGTGTTCAACGACTCGCTGGCGGCCAACGAAACGCTTGCCGCTCTGGGCAAGCAGGGCCAGTTTGCCGTGGCCGAGGTCATTAACGCGCACCAAAAACGCTTTGCCTACTGGTCCTGGAACCCGGAAGACAACAACGACACGCTGGGTGCGCTGGTCAGCCGCTGGCTTTTCCCCGTACCGATTGCGCAGCCCATCATGCATAACGGCACGAAGATCGGCGAAATCCGCCTTACCGCTCGCGACAGCCTGATTGGCCACTTCATCTGGATGTCGTTTGCTGTTCTGACTGGCTGCATTCTTTTTGCAGCCGTCGTCGCGCTCACCATCACCCAGTCTTTGCACCATGGGATGGTCACAGCCCTGCAAAATATTACCGACGTCGTGCATGACGTACGCACGAACCGCAACTTTTCCCGCAGGGTGAAAGGCGGTCGTATTGAAGAATTTCACCAGTTTGGCGAAGATTTCAACAGCCTGCTGGATGAGATGGAGGAGTGGCAGCTGAAGCTGCAGGCGAAAAACGCCCAGCTGTTGCGGACCGCCATGCACGACCCGCTCACCGGTCTTGCGAACCGCGCCGCGTTTCGTAACAGCATTGCGGCCTTAATGAACGACCCTTCTGCTAAAACAAAATCGGCCCTGCTCTTCCTTGACGGTGATAACTTTAAGTTTATCAATGACACCTGGGGACACGCGGCAGGAGACTGCGTGCTGATAGAAGTCGCCAGCAGGATGATGGAGTTTGGCGATAAACGGCATCAGTCTTACCGCCTTGGCGGTGACGAGTTTGCCATGGTGCTCTACGGCGTGCACTCTGAGCCCGAGGTTCAACACATTTGTGCTGCGCTCTCGCAGCAGTTTATTCGTCCGTTTGATCTTCATAACGGACAGCAAGCATCGATGTCACTCAGCATTGGCTTTGCTCTGGCGTGGGAAAATGCTTCCGTGGAAGCATTACTGGAGAAGGCTGACCGCAACATGTACCAGGTTAAAAACCAGCGTACAAAAACAATAAGTTAGAAAGGATACACTATGTTAAAACGTTACTTCGCGCCGATAGTACTGGCCTCACTGGTTCTGGCAGGCTGTCAGTCACCGCCGCAAGGCAAATTCACGCCAGAGCAAATTGCGGCGATGAAGTCTTACGGTTTTAACGAACTGAACGGTGACTGGTCGCTTGGCATGTCGGACACCATCCTGTTTGATAAAAATGACGCCAGACTACGCCCGGAAAGTGAAACGCAGATCCAATCCATGGCCTCTCGCCTGGCGGAAACCGGTTTGAACCACGCGCGAATGGACGGTCACACGGATAATTACGGTGAAGCAAGCTACAACGAAGCGCTGTCGTTAAAACGCGCCAATGCCGTGGCCGATGCCTGGGCGAAGGGTGCAAATATTCCGCGCAGCAATCTCACCACGCGGGGATTAGGTCAAAAATACCCGGTTGCGAGCAACAGTACCCCGAAAGGGCGCGCTGAAAACCGCCGCGTCGCGGTGGTGATCAGCACGCCATAGGGTTATTTAGCGGATGATTCGGCGAGCGTCACCCTGGTTGCCGCTCGCCAGCGCAGCCAGTCCACCAGAACAAACAGCGCCAGACTCGCGCCCATGACCGGCAGGGCCAGCCCCAGCAGTACGCTGATTATCGCCGTAACCGCCCTTCCCCACCCGGAGAGCGCCAGCCAGCTCTGGCAAAGCGTCTGTACCGGACTCACTGCCGATTGTGCCGGACGACGCATCCACCACATCCGATACCCCCAGATAATGAGCACGCACAGGGCAAGGCCGAACGCCACGAGCAGCAGTTGATTCACCAGCCCGAATAAGATCCCCATATGGAAATCCACGCCCCAGCGGGTCAGTTTTGCCATTAGCGGGAAATCCTCGAATCGGGTTCTGTCCAGAACCTGCAGCGTTGCAGGATCAATCGCCACGGCGTCCACCTGCGTCGGCCAGCTGCGGTCGATTTCGGTTACGGTCCAGGCGCGATCCATCGTTTTCGCCGGGCGGATCTCCAGCCTGTTGGCGTCAATCCCTGCTTTGCGGGCAGCGCTTAAGACCCCGTCAAACTGCGTTAAATCCATCGCCATGTCCGGCATCGTCATTGCGCCGTGATGACCACGGTGTTCGGCATGTTCATCCACGACCTCATGCTGGCCGGATAATGTCGTGTTCACCTGCGGGGTAAGCCAGTTCATCTCTGCCCGCAGCTTATCAACGTTACCTCCTGCCCACTGGGACCAGGTCAGGCCGGTTGCGGAGAACAGCAGCATCCCGCCCAGCAGGCTCCAGCCCAGCGTCACGTGCACCCGACGCCGGTTCTGGAAGCGATTGTTGATACGCCGCTTGGGTCGGGTATAAAACCACAGCGCAATACCGCCCAGCGCGGCAACCCACATCCAGGAGGCCGCAAGCTCGCTGTAGAGTCGCCCAACGTCGCCCAGCATCAGAGACGTATGCAGATAATCTATGGTCTGACGCAGCGGTAAAATCCCGCTGGTGCCGTATACCGTCATATCACCCAGCACCGCCAGGCTTACCGGATCGACGAAGATAGCCCGGTTCTCCGAGGGGCCAAGCGCCGGATCAGCAAACATCACGCGGGTGGTTTCACCTTCAGCCAGCCCCGGACGCACGGCGTGCAAACGCAAATCCGATCCAACGATTTTTTCCGCTACGGCAATTTGTTCCGCCAGCGGCTGCGGCTCGCCCGCAGAATCCGCGTGGAGAGCGTGCCGGTAGAGGGCGTTTTCCAGCTGTGGCGTCGCCACATACAGCGTACCGGTCAGCGCGGCGAAGAAGATAAACGGGCCGACAAACAGCCCAACGTAAAAATGAAGGCGACGCAGCAGGTTTCCCCATGCCGCGCGCGAGGTGCAGGTAGTCATACTTTTCCTTTTTAAGGCAGTAAGTTAGCGATATTTTTTAAAGGGAAAAAGCAGACTGCCGCGGCGGCGCGCGGGTATCAGGGTATAGCCAGGGGAAAAAGTGCCAGTGGCTGACCACCTGGCGCGGCGGCTTAAGGCGAAGCCTCTGCAGCACCACGATGAGCAGGACAATCAGCGCCAGCATCACGCCCGGGACATGCGCTAACAGCACGCAGTAGCCGCACGCTTCCGCATGGTCGACGGGCATCGTGTGCGACGGCATATCGCCATGATGCGCGTCCATCGACATCATGCTCATGTCATGGTGCATGCCCGGCATAGCGCTCATGGGATCTTTCTGCAGCGAGACGGAGATAAGGGGGGCTACCACGATCAGCAGGATCGCAAACAGCGCGGTCAATGCCGCTGTGCGTTTCCGGTCAGGCTGATGCAGTACGTTATCCACGTCCCCTCCATTCAAGAGGCAAGCATTGTAAATGATTTATGACGAAAGGGTTAACACGAGAGGTGCGATGGGATAAAAAAAGGGCCAGCCTTTCGGCCAGCCCTTTCTAACAGGATGTCGCTTAAGCGAATCTTAGTTCAGACGCTCTTTAATACGAGCAGACTTACCAGTACGCTCACGCAGGTAGTACAGTTTAGCTTTACGTACAGCACCACGACGTTTAACAGCAATGCTGTCAACTACCGGAGAGTGAGTCTGGAAGACACGCTCAACGCCTTCGCCGTTGGAAATTTTACGAACAGTGAATGCAGAGTGCAGACCGCGGTTACGAATAGCGATAACCACGCCCTCGAATGCCTGCAGACGTTTTTTGGAACCTTCAACAACCCATACTTTCACTTCCACGGTGTCACCTGGACGGAAGGAAGGTACGTCCTGCTTCATCTGCTCTTGTTCAAGTTGCTTAATAATGTTGCTCATAATTTAATCTCTTATCCTGGGTAAACTGATATTCGGGAGCGTATTACGCATTCCCATCATGTTCATGCTGCTGGTACGCGTGTTCAGTTTTGAACTCGGCCAGCAACTTTGCTTGCTCTTCAGTCAGAGCCAGGTTTTCCAGAAGTTCAGGTCTTCTAAGCCAGGTTCGGCCCAGCGACTGCTTCAAACGCCAGCGACGTATCTCGGCATGGTTTCCAGACAGTAACACCGCCGGTACTTCCATCCCTTCTAACACTTCAGGACGAGTATAGTGTGGACAGTCCAGCAACCCGTCGGCAAAGGAATCTTCCGTTGCCGAAGCTTCATGGCCCAGAACCCCCGGAATAAACCGGGCGACGGAGTCAATCAGCGTCATTGCCGGTAACTCACCACCGCTGAGTACGTAATCGCCGATAGACCATTCTTCGTCAATCTCGGTTTGAATTACGCGCTCATCTATCCCTTCGTAGCGACCACAGACCAGAATCAGCTTTTGATTCGTCGCCAGTTCGCTCACGCCCGCTTGATCAAGCTTGCGTCCCTGAGGTGACAGATAAATCACCTTTGCGCCTTCACCTGCCGCGGCTTTTGCTGTGTGAATAGCGTCCCGTAAGGGTTGCACCATCATCAACATCCCCGGTCCGCCGCCGTAAGGACGATCGTCCACGGTACGGTGCCGGTCATGCGTGAAGTCACGAGGACTCCAGCTCTGGATGCTCAGCAGGCCATTCTTTACTGCCCGGCCAGTTACCCCGTAATCGGTAATCGCGCGGAACATTTCAGGAAACAGGCTAATTATGCCAATCCACATAGCGCCGTCTTTTACCGTTTATCCGGAGAATTTAAAAACCAGGATCCCAATCTACTTCAATGGTTTGAGTAGTGAGATCGACTTTCTTGATAACCTGTCCATCGAGGAACGGGACCAACCGCTCCTTGATGCCAAATGCATCTTTCAGGTTTGCCTTAATGACGAGAACGTCATTTGACCCGGTTTCCATCATATCGATGACTTTCCCCAGGCTGTAGCCTTCGGTAGTGACTACCTGGCAACCCATAAGGTCTTTCCAGTAGTAGTCGCCCTCTTCCAGCTTTGGCAACTGCGACGAATCCACGACAATTTCACAATTAGTCAGCGCATTCGCGGCATCACGATCGTCAACGCCTTTCAGCTTGATGATGATGTCCTGATTGTGGTGACGCCAGCTTTCCAGCTCGACCTCTTCCCACTTACCGCCTTTCTGGATAAACCAGGGCTGGTAATCAAAAATGCTATCAGCGTCTTCAGTGGAGGAAAACACTCTGAGCCAACCACGGATACCGTAGCAAGAACCCATTTTTCCCAATACGATCGGTTCAACAGGTGCTTTATTGCTCATCATGACCACCGTGACAGATTAAGCTGCTTTGTTTGCTGCTTTGATCAGCGTAGCAACGCGATCGGAAACAGTAGCGCCCTGGCCAACCCAGTGAGCGATACGATCCAGATCCAGACGAGTTTCTTCTTCTGCGCCAGCGGCCAGTGGGTTGAAGAAACCAACGCGCTCGATGAAGCGACCGTTGCGTGCATTACGGCTGTCAGTCACAACAACCTGGTAGAACGGACGCTTTTTAGCGCCGTGACGTGCTAAACGAATAGTTACCATAACATCCTCTTGTGTGAATAAAACAACCGGGCCCCATCGAGGAACGGAGCCCGGGTGTCATATTAAAAGCCCGAAAATTTTACTGATTTTTGGGGGAAATGCAATCAGCAGTTGATAAGTCTGCTGTAAAAGGCCGTCGGCGGTGCAGCCAGTTTGGCGTCGGCGAGCGCGCAGAAAGCGGAGCGTACACGTAGTACGTGAGCATTTCGAGCACTCCCCGGCGTCAAAATGGCAAACAAGCCAGGCCGATCAACGGCCGGGGAATCCGGGAGGCATCATGCCTTTCATCCCGCGCATCATCTTCGCCATGCCGCCTTTCTTCATTTTCTTCATCATGCGCTGCATGTCGTCGAACTGTTTCAGAAGGCGGTTAACGTCCTGCACCTGCATGCCGCAACCGGCTGCGATACGGCGTTTACGGGAGCCTTTGATGATGTCCGGGTTAGCGCGCTCTTTCAGCGTCATCGAGTTGATGATCGCCTCCATACGCACCAGCACCTTGTCATCCATCTGCGCTTTCACGTTGTCAGGGATCTGGCCCATGCCCGGCAGTTTGCCCATCAGGCTGGCCATGCCGCCCATGTTTTTCATCTGGCGCAGCTGTTCAAGGAAGTCGGTGAGATCGAAACCGTCGCCTTTTTTCAGCTTGCTGGCCAGCTTCTCGGCCTGGGCGCGGTCAACCTTGCTTTCGATATCTTCAATCAGCGACAGCACATCGCCCATGCCGAGAATACGGGAGGCAATGCGGTCCGGGTGGAACGGCTCCAGCGCTTCGGTTTTTTCGCCCACGCCGAGGAACTTGATCGGCTTACCGGTGATGTGGCGAATCGAGAGGGCCGCACCGCCGCGGGCGTCACCGTCCACCTTGGTCAGCACCACGCCGGTTAACGGCAGCGCTTCGTTAAACGCTTTCGCGGTATTCGCCGCATCCTGACCGGTCATGGCGTCGACAACAAACAGGGTCTCTACCGGGTTGATAGAGGCATGCACCTGCTTGATCTCGTCCATCATCGCTTCGTCAACGTGCAGACGACCGGCGGTATCCACCAGCAGCACGTCGTAGAACTTCAGCTTCGCCTCTTTCAGCGCCGCGTTAACGATGTCGACAGGCTTCTGCGCCACGTCGGACGGGAAGAAATCCACGCCAACCTGCTCAGCCAGAGTTTCCAGCTGCTTGATCGCCGCCGGGCGATAGACGTCCGCAGAGACCACCAGCACTTTCTTCTTGTGCTTTTCGCGCAGGAACTTACCCAGCTTGCCGACGCTGGTGGTTTTACCCGCACCCTGCAGGCCCGCCATCAGCACCACGGCCGGTGGCTGAGCGGCCAGGTTAAGCACCTGGTTCTCTTCGCCCATCGCCGAAACCAGTTCCTGGCGAACGATTTTGACGAACTCCTGACCCGGAGTCAGGCTCTTGTTAACTTCATGACCAACCGCCTTCTCTTTCACGCGGTTGATAAAATCACGAACGACCGGCAACGCGACGTCTGCTTCCAGCAGCGCCATGCGCACTTCGCGCAGCGTTTCCTTGATGTTCTCTTCAGTAAGGCGTCCGCGGCCGCTGATGTTGCGCAGCGTGCGCGACAAACGATCGGTTAAATTATCAAACATTGTCTCTCGCCTGAGTAGAAACGTTGGGCCGCCATGGGCGACACATACACAGAATTTTGCCGGAGTATAACATGAAGGCGCCTTTGTTGTTATGCAACGGTTGGAGCAGGCGTCACGTAACGTTATACTGCTTCTCTTTCTTATTAAGACAACTGTCGATGCCTATATGCCTGTTTTCGCACTGATCGCCCTTGTTGCCTACTCTGTCAGCCTCGCGCTGATCGTTCCTGGACTGCTGCAAAAAAACAGCGGCTGGCGGCGCATGGCCATTCTTTCCGCGGTGATCGCACTGATTAGCCACGCCTTTGCGCTGGAATCACGCATCATCCCCGGCGACGGCAGCGTGCAAAACCTGAGCGTCCTCAACGTCGGCTCGCTGGTCAGCCTGATGATCTGTACGGTAATGACCATCGTCGCGTCTAAAAATCGCGGCTGGCTGCTGCTGCCGATTGTCTACACCTTTGCGCTGATCAATCTGGCTTTAGCCACCTTTATGCCTAATGAGTTCATTACGCATCTGGAGGCGACGCCGGGGATGCTGGTGCATATCGGCCTGTCGCTGTTTGCCTACGCGACGCTGATCATCGCCGCGCTTTACGCCATGCAGCTCGCCTGGATTGACTACCAGCTCAAAAACAAAAAGCTGGCGTTTAACCACGAGATGCCGCCGCTGATGGTCATTGAGCGTAAGATGTTCCACATCACCCAGGTGGGCGTAGTGCTGCTGACGCTGACGCTCTGCACGGGGCTGTTCTACATGAAGAACCTGTTCAGCGTGGAGAATATCGACAAAGCGGTGCTCTCCATCATCGCGTGGTTTGTCTATATTGTCCTGTTATGGGGCCATTACCATGAAGGCTGGCGCGGACGTCGCGTGGTCTGGTTCAACGTCGCGGGTGCGGGCATTCTCACCCTTGCCTATTTTGGCAGCCGCTTCATACAGCAATTTGCTGGCTAAGAAACAAAGGAGTTCCCCCTGGAACACATTTCTACCACCACGCTGATCGTTACGCTGATCGTCATGGTGGTCATCTCCGCCTATTTCTCCGGCTCGGAAACCGGCATGATGACCTTAAACCGCTACCGGTTACGGCATCGCGCTAAGCAGGGTAACCGTGCCGCCCGTCGCGTTGAAAAACTGCTCCGCAAGCCGGATCGCCTGATAAGCCTGGTGCTCATCGGCAACAACCTCGTCAATATTCTGGCTTCCGCCCTCGGCACCATCGTCGGGATGCGCCTGTACGGTAACGCCGGGGTGGCGATAGCCACCGGCGTGCTGACCTTCGTGGTGCTGGTGTTTGCCGAAGTGCTGCCGAAAACCATCGCCGCGCTTTACCCTGAGAAAGTTGCCTACCCGAGCAGCTTCCTGCTGGCACCGCTGCTGATCCTGATGATGCCGCTGGTCTGGCTGCTGAACATGGTGACGCGCATACTGATGCGGATGGTGGGGATCAAAGCCGATGTGACCATCAGCAGCGCACTCAGCAAAGAAGAGTTACGCACCATCGTGCATGAATCCCGCTCGCAGATCTCCCGGCGCAATCAGGACATGCTTCTGTCGGTGCTGGATCTGGAAAAGGTGAGCGTGAACGACATCATGGTGCCGCGTAACGAAATCGTCGGTATCGACATCAATGACGACTGGAAAGCCATCGTCCGCCAGCTGACGCACTCCCCACACGGGCGCATTGTGCTTTACCGCGACTCGCTGGACGACGCCATCAGCATGCTGCGCGTGCGCGAAGCCTACCGCCTGATGACCGAGAAAAAAGAGTTCACCAAAGAGGTGATGCTGCGCGCCGCCGACGAGATTTACTACGTGCCGGAAGGAACGCCGCTCAGCACGCAGCTGGTGAAATTCCAGCGCAACAAGAAAAAAGTCGGCCTGGTGGTCAATGAGTACGGCGATATTCAGGGACTGGTGACGGTCGAAGATATTCTGGAGGAGATTGTCGGGGACTTTACTACGTCAATGTCGCCTTCCCTCGCGGAAGAGGTCACTCCGCAAAACGACGGCTCGGTGCTGATTGACGGTAGCGCGAACATTCGTGAACTCAACAAAGCCTTTAACTGGCATTTGCCGGAAGATGAGGCCCGGACCATTAACGGGATGATTCTGGAAGCGCTGGAAGAGATCCCGGCCGCGGGCACGCGGGTGCGCATTGAGCAATACGATATTGATATCCTGGACGTGCAGGACAATATGATCAAGCAGGTGAAAGTCCTGCCCGTTAAGCCACTGCGCGAAAGTATCGCGGAGTAAGGTTGTAGGCCGGGTAAGGCGAACGCCGCCACCCGGCGCTACAGGTGGCAAATTACGCTTTCGCTTTCGCCACGGTCACCATCGCCGCGCGAATGGTACGGCCGTTCAGGGTGTAACCTTTCTGCATTACGCCCAGCACCTTACCGGCTTCCACTTCTTCTGACTCCACCATCGCAATTGCCTGGTGAACGTTTGGATCCAGCGGAACGTTAGTATCGGCAATCACTTCCACGCCAAACTTGCGCACCACGTCGAGCATGGATTTCAGCGTCAGTTCGATACCTTCAATCATCGCCGCGTTGTCCGGATTCGCTTTGTCAGCCACTTCCAGGGCGCGATCGAGGCTGTCGATGACCGGCAGCAGTTCGTTGACGAATTTCTCCAGCGCAAATTTATGCGCCTTCTCAACGTCCTGCTCGGTACGGCGACGCAGGTTTTCCATTTCCGCCTTGATGCGCAGAATACCATCGCGTTCGCGATTCTGTGCTTCTACCAGCTGGGCTTCCAGATTCGCAATTTTTTCATCGCGCGGGTCCACCTGCTCAGCAGATGCGTCTGGCTCTACAGCCTCAACTTCATCGTGCTGTTCCGTGATAATTTCTTCAGGGGCTTGCCCCTCAGGCGTTTTCTGTTCTTTACTACTCATGAATTTCTCCGCGTTTTTCTGCATTCATCTCGCTAACTTGGCTTATTATGGGGATCAGTTTCCGGGATTCAAGGGAACAAGACAGATTGTCATCATTCATCAGGCACAAGGACCTCCAGAAAATGAATAATCATTTCAGGTGTATTGGGATCGTCGGGCATCCGCGTCACCCTACCGCACTAACGACACATGAAATGTTGTATCGCTGGTTGTGTAGCAAAGGCTATGAAGTGATGGTCGAGCAGCAGATTGCGCAGGAGCTGCAGCTGAAGAGCGTCAAAACCGGCACGCTGGCGGAAATTGGCCAACAGGCCGATCTCGCCGTGGTGGTGGGCGGCGACGGCAACATGCTCGGTGCCGCACGCACGCTGGCGCGTTATGATATTAAGGTCATCGGCATCAACCGCGGCAATCTCGGTTTTTTAACCGACCTCGACCCGGACAATGCGCAGCAGCAGCTGGCCGACGTGCTGGAAGGCCACTATATCAGCGAGAAACGTTTTTTACTGGAAGCGCAGGTGTGCCAGCAGGACTGCCAGAAGCGCATCAGCACCGCGATTAACGAGGTGGTGCTTCACCCCGGTAAAGTGGCGCACATGATCGAGTTCGAAGTGTACATCGACGAAATCTTTGCCTTCTCCCAGCGTTCTGACGGGCTGATTATCTCGACACCGACCGGCTCAACCGCCTACTCCCTTTCTGCCGGCGGCCCGATCCTGACGCCCTCTTTGGATGCCATTACCCTGGTGCCGATGTTCCCGCATACGCTCTCTGCCCGCCCGCTGGTTATCAACGGCGACAGCACGATCCGTCTGCGCTTCTCGCACCGGCGTAACGACCTGGAGATTAGCTGCGACAGCCAGATAGCGCTGCCTATCCAGGAAGGTGAAGATGTCCTTATTCGCCGCTGTGACTACCATCTGAATCTTATCCATCCGAAAGATTACAGCTATTTCAACACATTAAGCTCGAAGCTTGGCTGGTCAAAAAAATTGTTCTAATTTTGCATCCAGGTCTTTACTGTATAAAAAACCAGTTTATACTGTATGAAAACACAGTTATGGTTTTTCATACAGGAAAACAATTATGCTGGCACAACTGACCATCAGCAACTTTGCCATTGTTCGTGAGCTTGAGATCGATTTCCACAGCGGCATGACGGCGATCACCGGCGAAACCGGTGCGGGTAAATCCATTGCCATTGATGCCCTCGGCTTGTGCCTTGGCGGCCGCGCTGAGGGCGACATGGTGCGTATGGGCGCTAACCGTGCAGACCTGTGCGCCCGCTTCTCTCTGAAGGACACCCCTGCCGCCCAGCGCTGGCTGGAACAGAACCAGTTTGAAGATGGACGTGAGTGTTTACTTCGGCGCGTCATCAGCAGCGACGGCCGCTCACGCGGCTTTATCAACGGCACGGCGGTTCCGCTCTCCCAGCTTCGTGAACTCGGCCAGCTGCTTATCCAGATCCACGGCCAGCACGCCCATCAGCAGCTCGTCAAACCCGAACAGCAGAAAGCGCTGCTGGATGGCTATGCGGGTGAGTACGCGCTTACTCAGCTTATGGCAGAACACTATCGCCAGTGGCATCAGAGCTGCCGCGAGCTCGCCCAGCACCAGCAGCAAAGCCAGGAGCGCGCCGCCCGTGCGGAGCTGCTGGCGTACCAGCTTAAAGAGCTGAACGAATTCAACCCGCAGCCGGGTGAATTTGAGCAAATCGACGAAGAGTACAAGCGCCTGGCTAACAGCGGGCAACTGCTCTCAACCAGTCAGAATGCGCTCAACCTGCTGGCGGATGGCGAAGACGTGAACCTGCAGAGTCAGCTGTACAACGTCCGCCAGCTGATTACCGAACTGGTCGGTATGGACAGCAAGCTTTCTGGCGTCCTGGATATGCTGGAAGAAGCGGCGATTCAGATCTCCGAAGCCGGTGACGAACTGCGCCACTACTGTGAACGCCTGGATCTCGATCCGAACCGTCTGTTTGAGCTGGAACAGCGTATTTCCCGTCAGATTTCACTGGCGCGCAAGCACCACGTCACGCCAGAAGAGCTGCCGGGCTACTATCAGTCTCTGCTGGAAGAACAGCAGCAGCTTGACGATCAGGCTGACTCGCAGGAAACCCTCTCTCTGGCGGTGAACCTGCACCATGAACAGGCGCTGGAGACGGCACAAAAGCTGCATGAAATCCGTCAGTATTACGCTCAGGAGCTCAGCCAGCATATTACCGACAGCATGCACACGCTGGCGATGCCGCACGGGGTCTTCACCATTGATGTTCGCTTTGAAGAGAACCACCTGACGGCGGAAGGTGCGGACCGCATCGAGTTCCGCGTTACCACCAACCCGGGGCAGCCGCTGCAGGCGATCTCCAAAGTGGCTTCCGGCGGTGAGCTGTCGCGTATCGCACTGGCGATTCAGGTGATTACCGCGCGTAAAATGGAAACCCCGGCGCTGATTTTCGATGAGGTGGATGTCGGTATCAGCGGCCCGACGGCAGCGGTGGTGGGTAAACTGCTGCGCCAGCTAGGTGAATCCACGCAGGTAATGTGTGTCACCCACCTTCCGCAGGTCGCGGGCTGTGGACATCATCACTTTATCGTCAGCAAAGAAACCGACGGCGAAATGACCGAAACGCACATGAAGCCGCTGGATAAACGCGCGCGTCTGCAAGAGCTGGCACGCCTGCTCGGCGGTAGCGAAGTCACCCGCAACACGCTCGCGAACGCGAAAGAACTGCTGGCGGCATAAACTTTTTCGGGATCTCAGGGTCATACAGAACAACAAAAACGCCGCCAGACCGGTTTCAAAGTGGGGCAAGGTCTATTATCATCGGCATATTACATATGAGCCGCGTTCTGCTCGGGCCCGAAAAGGAATCAAATCACTATGCGTTGTAAAATGCTGACCGCTGCCGCAGCGGTTCTTCTGATGTTGACCGCAGGCTGTTCCACTCTGGAGAAAGTGGTTTACCGTCCTGACATCAACCAGGGGAACTACCTTACCCCTAACGATGTGTCCAAAATCCGCGTGGGGATGACACAACAGCAGGTCGCTTATGCACTGGGAACCCCGATGATGTCCGATCCGTTCGGCACTAACACCTGGTTCTATGTATTCCGTCAGAAGCCGGGCCATGAAGATGCGACCCAGCAGACCCTGACGCTGACCTTCAGCAGCGCCGGTGTGTTGACCAACATCGACAACAAGCCAGCCCTGACCAAATAATCAGGCGTCAGAAATGCAAAAAGGTGCTCAATGAGCACCTTTTTTGTATCTGAGTTCTTACGAAGAATCGTAGCCCCGGTAAGCGCAGCGCCACCGGGGAAGAAAGCGCTACTTAGCCGATTTCTCCGCACGCTGGCGACGCAGCTCTTTCGGGTCGGCAATCAGCGGACGATAAATCTCAACCCGATCGCCCTCTTTCAGCACGTCACCCAGCTTCACCGGGCGGCTGTAAATACCGACCTTATTTTTCGCCAGATCGATATCGCTGCGAAGCTCAAGGATGCCGGAAGCGCGGATAGCCGCCTCAACTGTCGCCCCCTCTTCCAGCGTCACGCGCTGCAGATACTGCTTCTCCGGCAGCGCGTAAACCACCTCTACAGCAATCTTATGCGACACTGTAAACCTCTTTGGCGCGAGTGGTGAACGCCTGAACCATATTCGAAGCCAGCTCTTTAAAAATGCGGCCAAACGCCAGCTCAATCAGCTTGTTGGTAAACTCAAAATCCAGCTGGAACTCTATGCGGCAGGCGTCTGCGCTCAGCGGCGTAAACTTCCAGCCCCCGATCAGGCTTTTAAACGGACCATCCACCAGATGCATCAAAATACTCTGATTGCTGGTCAGCGTATTGCGGGTGGTGAACGTCTTGCTGATCCCCGCTTTGGAAACATCCACCGCCGCGGTCATCTGCGTCGGGCCGGACTCCAGAACGCGGCTCCCGGTACATCCCGGAATAAACTCTGGATAAGACTGAACATCGTTCACTAACTGATACATTTGTTCCGCGCTGTAAGGCACAAGCGCAGTACGGCTAATCTGAGGCATAGCATTTCCCATGGTCACACAACGGACAAATAATAACATTTATCACCTGTTAAAAAAACGCTAAGCCTCATCTCGTGCTAAGATAGCGCGTTAGACCTCACAGGACGCAATGAGGTGACTTTTTGAAATCAGATTACCGACGGCTTTACGACACTTATGACGAAGAAAAAAGCACATAAACCAGGCTCGGCGACCATTGCGCTCAACAAGCGTGCTCGCCACGAGTATTTCATTGAAGAAGAATTCGAAGCTGGCCTTGCGTTGCAGGGCTGGGAAGTAAAATCGCTGCGCGCCGGGAAAGCCAACATCGGCGATAGCTACGTGATCCTGAAAGATGGCGAAGCCTTCCTGTTCGGCGCGAACTTTACGCCGTTGACCGTCGCCTCGTCGCACTACGTGTGTGACCCAACGCGCACGCGTAAACTGCTGCTGAACAAGCGTGAGCTGGAATCCCTTTACGGGCGCATTAACCGTGAAGGTTTCACCGTGGTTGCCCTGTCGCTGTACTGGAAAAACGCCTGGTGCAAAGTGAAAGTTGGCGTCGCGAAAGGTAAAAAACAGCACGACAAACGTACTGACCTGAAAGAGCGCGAGTGGCAGCTTGATAAAGCGCGCATCATGAAAAACGCAGGACGTTGATTCTGCGCACTTATTGTACAATTCAATAAGTTAGCGTTCCGGGCTGGTATCCAGGAAGTGAAATCTGGTATACTCAGTTCAACACTATTGGGGCTGATTCTGGATTCGACGGGATTTGCGAAACCCAAGGTGCATGCCGAGGGGCGGTTTGCCTCGTTAAAAGCCGCAAAAAAATAGTCGCAAACGACGAAAACTACGCTTTAGCAGCTTAATAACCTGCTCTGAGCCCTCTCTCCCTAGCTTCCGCTCTTAAGACGGGGATTAAAGAGAGGTCAAACCCAAAAGAGATCGCGTGGAAGCCCTGCCTGGGGTTGAAGCGTTAAAACTAATCAGGCTAGTTCGTTAGTGGCGTGTCTGTCCGCAGCTGGCGTGCGAATGTAAAGACAAACTAAGCATGTAGTACCGAGGATGTAGAAATTTCGGACGCGGGTTCAACTCCCGCCAGCTCCACCAAAATTCTCCATCGGTGATTACCAGAGTCATCCGATGAAGTCCTAAGAGCCCGCACGGCGCAAGCCCTGCGGGCTTTTTTGTGCCTGTCGTTGTCTAGGGTAATCCGGCTAAATATGATGTTTATTGGAATACGTTTAGGTATACCGCACGATGTATTCTTAAAGCGTTTACCACTTCATGAAGGTGCGGTCATAGTGGTACGCCCGTGACCAATACCATAGTTCTGCGCGCTTAACCGTTAGAGAAGGATCTAACGCTGCATGATGACGATGGGTTTTTCCTGATAGTGAAAACTGGCGTATTGTTCCCCTTTCGCCGCAGGCATTAGATATTTTGGAAGTGATGAAGCCAATAAGCGCTCATCGTGAACATATTTTCCCAAGCAGGAATGATCCAAAACAGTCCATGAATAGTCAAACTGCTAATGCCGCTTTAAAAAGGATTGGCTATGGCGGAAAATTGGTTGCTCATGGTCTACGTTCTATAGCAAGTACAGCACTCAATGGGCAGGGATTCAATGCAGATGTTATTGAAGCAGCATTGGCCCATTCTGATAAAATGAAGTCCGAAGAGCATATAACCGCTCCATATATTTAAATCAACGTTTTGATTTGATGGATTGGTGGGGCTATTCCTTCAAATAAAAAAAATTAAAATTATAAAGGAGGGTAGTAAAGCCTCCTTTACAAATAAATTCAATCAATTAAAGCTCTTCTTACAAAGTACGATTCCAGCTCAGAAAAATATGTTCCCTCGCTATAAAAAACCTTTACCTTTTCGATCAAATCTTCCAACTCCAATGATTCCTTAATATCGAAACTTAGTCTTTCTAGTAATGGAACCGGAATGCCCATCTCTTCGAGTACTGCAAAGCTCGGATTTAGATGATAGTTTTCTATTTGGGATGCTAAGAAACCATAATCTGCACTAAAGTCATATTTATTATCGTAATTTATTGTATTGATAATGTCCTGTGCAAGATTTAAAAATTTCGGTAAAGAGTACCCGTAAATATTTTTAATAAACTTCAACTCGGAATTTAGTGCTTTAGATATATCATCTCTATTTTCTTTTATCCATTTTATTTCACTCTTTAGATATTCCTGAAAAGTATTAGCATTTACATATGAGAAAAATTTAGCTGATATAACTTCTTCATCAATTTTAAAACCAGCATTTCTAACAGCCCCCTGCTCCATGTACAAAAAAAGAGAACTTAGCAACCACATTGCTTTTGAAGTCGGTAAATGTTTAAAGCTCAGTTCTTTTAATACATCGTATTGACACTCATCCAAAGATTCATATAAATACTGGATTTTATCAAAACTATATTCGGGATGAGCTTTTAGTAAATCAATAGGAGCCTTGCAGCTATTATAATAATCATCAAGCCTTTTATATGATTCATCCTTTAAGTGCACTTCTTGAACCCCCGCCAATAAATTTATGGGCGTAGAGTTTTCTTGCATTCCCAGAGGAATCTCAACAATAGATGATGAGTAATCTGATAAAGGTGGAGCTTCTAGGCAAAATACATTTCCTACGAAATGTTTGCCCATTCTACCTGCGCGCCCTTTAATATTACTATGTGTGAATCTGTCAATTGATCCAACACCATTTCTATTATCAAAAATAATTATATTTTCTGCAGATGTATTCACACCTTCTATAATTGTTGATGTACATATTAGTATTTTGATAAGTGCATTATTGAAAAGATCTACTGTAGTTTGCTGCAAAGCCCTCGGTAGATTGCCATGATGAATACCAATCCCATGCTCAATTGCTTGGGCGTAATCCCATTCAGGGGTAAAGCTATCCTTTACCCAAGATACATATTCACTGGAGAATGTACCCGTAACTTCTTCAGAAATTAATCTTTTAACGATTTCGGATGCCGAGTTAGGAGAGCGACAATATATGATAGTTTGTCCATCATATTTTTTTAATATCTCTATCGTTTTATCTCCTTTAGCATTGACATCATTAGCTGCTAAATTGAACTCATATATATTTACAGCTACTGTGTTGAAATTCGTATTTACATAATAAAAATCAGGGGCCACATCTGATAGCCATCTAATATCTTCGATGAATGGGCCGATCAAATAAAACTGCTTGGATATTGAAAGTAACTTACTTAAGGCAATATTCAATGATATAACTCTTTCATCCTCTAAGTCTTTTTTAAATGACAACTTATAAAATTCATCCATAACGAATAAATCAACAACTTCAATGTCATTTCTTTCATTAAATCGTTCTTGCGTTAATACAAATATGTTTTTGTTTTTTTTTACCGTTTGTATACTGTGATGGATAATATCATAATCAGATCTAAATTTTGTAGTAAGTCTTTTCCTTGTTTCATCAATTAGTGCAATTGTTGGGACAATTATCACTATAACATCATATTTACCGCTTTCGATTAAGGTATCAACTACAGCACTTTTCCCCATGCTAGTCGGAGCGCTAAGTACAACATTTGTCCCTTCAATTAATATATTATATATTTTCAATTGCATCGAATGAAGTGTGAAATCACTATCCTTTACTGGCGTAAACAAATCGATGGCCATTCTTTCTTCATAGTTGAGATCATGAAACTCACTTCGAAGATATGGTAAGAGCCCAGACTTCCTGACAAGCCTCTTTAATATATCCCTATACTTACCAAACATATCCATATCATTCAAGGCTCGAATCACCATTTCCCTACCATCGACTTCGGTGAGTTTGTTATCCATTTTTTCATTAGCTATCTTAAGAAATTCAAAAGGATTGAAATCTGATTCGAAAAACAAACGTTCACTTTGATCATTCATTGGTTAATTCTCTTTTCAAACTCTTTAACTAAAGTTTCAACACATGGGATTGGATATAAGTAAAAATGTAGATTTATCTTTTTGTATATTTTTTCAGTTACTATCTCAGACACTAACATTTCAAAATGCTTTCTTACTTCAGCTAGTAAATAAGGTAAGTATGCTTCATCTTCACTTTCATCATACTCTAAGGGCTGGCTGTTAGTTTTATAACCGATAAAAATAACAAAATGAATCATATTAAACAAATTATCTATAGAGGATGTTCCTTTTAAGTATGGATCAACATCATGCTTGAACAGAAAATTATCTCTTTTAACATCCAATATAACTTTTTTATGATTCTGAAAATTATTTAGGAAATTATCTATAAAATCACATTTTAATTTTGATATCGTTGTTGAAAAATTATCGCCATCTAATATTTCACTAAAACCAACCCATAGTTCATCGGGGTCATCATTATTAATTACAATGTGCACGTTATCATATATAGTAACACGGTCCTTATTGCTATCTACGTATAAATTTGCTGAATAGATTGGTTGACTTAAATTATTTTTCCTAATGATAGAGTGAAGCGTAACTCTTGGAAGCAAACTTGGCACTTCCTTTTCCTTTAAGGCCATTCTTGTTTTTAATAGATCAATTTTCTCTTGGAAGTTTGTGCCATTGATATTACTAAGCTCCTCAGGTGAAAGTAATACTTCTGGCAACCAATTATAAACCCCTTCAACAATATATCCAAACCGATATCGAAATAATTCGTAATCTTGATAAAACAACTTCCCAATGAGATTCTTGTAATTATCATCTTCAAAACATGGATTATATTCTTGAAGTATATAATCAACTTTATCTAGTTTTTGAGGGTATACTTTTAGGGAATATGTATCATCTTTTGATGCATACTCGACCTCATCCCAAAACCATAATATGAAGTCCTTTCTTAAGTAGGATTTATCTTCACTAACATTTATCTTTCTTGATAGAGCACTTTTATCTGTCAACACATATACTATTGACTGTAAAATTGCCCTCTCATGCCTATCCTTTAGAAAAATATCCTTCTCTTGTGCCGCGACTCGAATATTCCTGAGAATCATCAACTCAAGCTCATTTTTGGACGGAATCACTTCCCACCAAGTATTATCTATCCAATAAGCAATGTCATTTCCTAGCAGGCTTTTACTTTTAACCTTAGGTGACAATGATTTCAACAACCCAACGCGACCATCTTTATTATCTCTTTTGTTTAAAGGGATTCTTAAGTATTGAAGATATGAATTCACTTCCCTTGGTGAGAGTATTTTAAATTTCGCCATATAGCTAGGATTGTTGTCGCAGGATAGTGATTTATGAATTATTGAGTCATTTTTAGCATCGTTCTTCGTTTTACATAACTCGGTAACAGTCCATTTCGAGTTACTATCAGTTGTTTTAACCTGAATATATTCTATATGCTCTTCGTAAACCAAATCAATGTCATCGGTGACTTCACACCTAACATATTTAAGTGTTTTATCAATTAACATTTGTGTTAAATAGAATGCTGCTGAGAGGTCTTGATAGAAAAATCCTTTCTTAGCCCCAACTCCACCACTATCACTTTGATCCATAGTATCCAATGAACTCATAACCATTCCTTATAACACTGTATTTATATACAGGAAAATCAATCCAATTTAATATCCACTAAAACTCAACAGGACTTTTCTCATTATTAATACCTATCTACATCTTTTGCAATCTTTGTTTCTAGCTATTCCTCGCGCAGCCCCACCCGCCTGACAATAGCGTGAATTTCAGGTTTATCGGGGACAATATCTGGACACTGAAAGTATCAGATTAACCTCGCTTGCAACTTCCTTTTGTTTCCGAACCAAAAGGTGTTAATCGGGAGCCTAGTCTGAAAAAGTACATAACGATTTCTGCCACACCGGCGTCGAATAACGTAAGCTGAAGTTATTATTTAACAGAATGAAAAGGCTTTCTGTTGAGCGGGATAAATGCTCCTGAGAATTATGCAGACTGAGATGGCCAACCAGAATCGCCATCGGTAATAACTCTATTCATCTGATGAAACCTAAAAGCCTGCACGGTCCAACACCTGAGGGCTTTTCAGTACCATCACCCTACCGTCCCCCCTTTCCTTTTGACAAACATCAACGACACCTTCCCTTCCTCTATGCGGAATAATAAAACACCCCCCCAGCGCTACGGATTAGCCGCCCAAATCCGGAAGGAACCCTACCCTGTACAAACCCATAACCGTCATAATCTTCATTCTCCTGACGCTTGCCGCCCTCGCGGAAACAGGCATTTTATCCTTTGGATAATCCTCAGGCAAAATCTCCTTCATCAGGCCACATTGATCTCATTACAGTTTTTTCCTAAAGCCATCCCGCTTCGCCTGTGCCATGCTGAATCACGCTCATAACCGATAACGTTAAATGAGGATATTATGAAAAAAACAATTATCGCATTATCTGCCGTTCTGCTGGCTTCCCCAGTATTTGCTGCGACCACACATGCAACTGACGATACCGTCGCTGCGGCGAAAGCAAACGCCAACGAGGCGAAGCAAAAACTGCACGAAGAGCAGAACAAAGGTGAAGAGCTGAAGCTGAAACAGAAACACGCTGCGGAAGGTAAAAGCGAGAGCATGGGCAGCAAGGTAAGCGAAGACTCCCAGAAGGCCTGGCATAAAACCAAAGAAGGCACCGAGAAAGGGTGGGATGCCACTAAAGAAGGCGCTGAGAAAGGCTGGAACAAAACCAAACAAGGTGCCAGCGAGCTGGAAAAGAAAGTCACTGAGTAATAATTTGTACTCACGAAAGGGCCGCGCTTGCGGCCTTTTTTATTTCTTCGAATATAATTAGCACTTCAGGCGTTTACGCAGTGCGCGCTTATTGGAGAAACCACTATGTATCGCCTTTTCGCCTTTCTGACCGCCCTGCTGTTATGCCCGTCCCTGCACGCCGCCCCAAAAAGCTACCTTATCGACACCGATAACACCGCCATTCGGCTCTCCTGGCATGCCTTCGGCGGCATCCTCTCCTGGGCGACGTTCAGCGGCGTGACGGGAGCCGTCACGCTCAACCCGGAAAACGACGTCGACGACCATATCCACGTCACCATTCCCGTGGCGACGCTGGTGGCCTCAAACAAGCTGCTCACCTGGCAGCTGAAAAGCGACATGTTTTTTGAATCCGAGCGCTACCCGACCATCGAGTTTATCAGCTCTCGGGTGGTCGCCCTGGGCGCCGGACGGTTCAGAGTGTTCGGCACGCTGACCGTACGAAGCATAGCCCGACCGGTGATCCTGGAGGCCGTGGTGAAAGACCCACATGCGCAGGCCCCTACGCTTGATGCCACTACGGCTATCTCGCGCGCGTCCTACGGGATGGATAAGTTTGCGTTGGTCGTGGACGATCGTATTGCCATCGCCATTGCGATCCAGACGAGCAAGGTGCCGTCATCCTGAGATCTGCCGCTGAAGCTGTTCCGCGTTTGCCCGCAGGTGGGCCAGCGGATTGCGGCCAATCAGGACAAACTGGTAGCCCCCATCCTGCCACCACGCCAGGTTCATGCTATGCCGCTGCTCCTGGCGGAGCGAGGCCGTCGTCTTCTCATCTACGGGAGAGATACAGAGCGCCATCGGGCCGTAGTCGGCGTCGAGCCAGGCAATCTGCGCGATAGAGGTGGTTTCATAGCGCAGCATGCGCACCATTTTAAGCTCTGCCCCGTGTAGAATAAGCTGCGACATGTTGAGCTTCATGCCGATATCCTGCGCCGCCCGTGCCAGCCCGCGCTGCAGCACCGGCGCTGCGCTGTCCATATCCAGCAGCGTCTCAACGCTGTACAGGGACATATATTGTGCTTCAAGATCGCGAATATGGGCGTTCTCATCCGCCGGCGCGGAAGCGGGCCGCAGCAGGTAGCCCATCCCGGAGCCAACCAGCAGAAAGCTGACCGACGCGGCAATCAGCGCCCGCCTGCTGACGCCAACCGGCATGGAGGAGTGTGGATCGGGAAGTGCTGCCAGGCGCGTCTGCATCGACTCTAAAGGCGCATCATCCAGCAGGGAGGCAAACGCCCCGGCGTAATCCTGGCTGCTTTTCATCAGGTCGGCAGTTCGCCCGGAAAGGCGTTCGTCACGCTTCAACTGCGCTTCAAATCGCTGCGCGTCGGCGCGGCACATCTCGCCGTCTATCCATGCCACGATAGCGTCGTCATTATAGGGCGGTGCAAAACGGTGCGCGTTCAAGAACGTTTCTCCTTTACCGGAGGCAGTGCGTCAGCGGACCTGGCGAGCCGGGCCCGAGCCGTGGCCAGCCGGCTCATCACGGTACCGATCGGCACTGCCAGCGTGTCCGCCGCCTCCTGGTAGGTAAAGCCTTCGACATAAACCAAAAATACCGCGTTGCGCTGGGCTTCGGGCAGGGCGTTAACGCGCTGCATCACCTTGAGATAATGCAGGCGCGTCTCATCCTGTTCCCGGGTATCCGTCGCGAGAAGTTCGTCGCTGGTAACAAATCCCTGCCCCTGACGCACGTATCGCGCCCGAAGTTCAGAGATCCAGATGGAGTGCAGGATCGCGAACAGCCACCTGTCGATGCGTGTGCCCGGCGTATACTGGCTGCTTCTTTCAAGCGCACGCACGCAGGTGGACTGAACCAGCTCTTCGGCGATATCCCTGTTTCGCGACAGCACCAGACCATAGCGCCAGAGACGCGACAGGTGTGCGGCTAGCTGTTGACGAACCTCACTGGCTGCGATGGGTTTTCCCTCCACGAGATAATCAGGATTCCGGGTGCCCGTTGATGGCGGCCTGCAGGTCGCGATACTCCTCGCAGGACTGGCCACAAATACCGGCTATCACCTTCAGCTGTTCTTTCGCGAGGTCAGGACGTCCTTTTACCATCCACGCTTCACCGAGATACTCCCGGGCTTTGGCATAATCCGGCGCGATTGCCAGGGCGCGCTGGTAGTAACCAATGCCTTCATCCGTACGGCCAAGCTTGCGCGTGGCGAACCCGCGATAGTTCCACGCTTCAGCAGTATTGCCATTTTTCAGTGAGTCAAGCAGGTTCAGCGCCGCCTGGTACTCTCCTTTCTTCGCGAGATGGTACGCATAGTTGGTTTTGTCCTGGTCGCTGAGGCTGCTGCTCTTGTCCGGCACGCATTTCTGGGTGGCGCTGTCATACACCTGTCCGGAAGGACAGTCGGGCGTTTTGCTCTCGGTACTATTATTGCCCATCGCCAGCGCCAGGGGGGACAGCAGGGAAAAAATCAGCACCGGAATCAAACGAAACGAGGTCGTGTTCATATAAAGCTCCAGGGGATGAAGGGAGTGACGTCAGTAAACGCCCGACTGACGATTTTTATTCACTCCTCCCGTGAGTTTTTTTTGCTATCTCAAACATGCTGACGTCGTTGCACCAACAGAAATGAAATAGGGTATTTCATCGTTGATTAAACGATATTATTTCCGCGTGATAGCAGAGTTTTAACTCCGCACAAAAATATATTTCATTCTTTAAGTCACATAATATATCTTATATCAAAAACGTTACCCTAACTTAAATGCATATTAAGCACACTTAAACAACAACGCTTTTTATTATATTTAAAACCCTTCCTACCAATTATCATACTGTGTAAAACCCATTCAAAAAAAGCATTGCCATACAAAATACATATCATTTAAAAACAATGCATTACGCGAAGTAAATTATTAACAAACCCAATATATCAATACCTCCAACATGGTTCACCTCTATATTTACGAAAGCTTAAGTTGCACAACGCGTGTTTTCTGTCTATATCATTTTTATATTCTCAAAAACAATTCCTCTATTAATTACAGGGTTATATAAGACACTAAACACCCATAAAATCGGTTTTTTTATAAGTCATTAGATTCGCTCTGATGTTGCCACTCTGAATACTGGCGGGCATCGTGCGCGCTAAAAACGACGGTCAGCGCTGCGTATAACAGCGGCTGCGCCGGGGGCGCCCTTTACCTTCTATAGAGATGGCTCATCTTACTCGCCGTTCATGACACACCTGCTGGAGTAATAACTAAATGAGCCAAATCTCTGTTATTTCAAAACTTACTGGCGTGGAAACAACCACGGAAGGCACACAGGTTACGCTGAGCCATTCCTCGATCGTGGAGCTTCATGTCGAGCGAGCGAGCATCTCCCACTTCGCGCGAAACGGTAGCGATCTGCTGGTGACGTTAAACTCCGGAGAGGTGATCACCCTTAAAAACTTCTACGTTGCGGACGCGCAGGGGGTAAGCCAGCTGGTTCTGCAGGATGGCACCGGCGCGCTGTGGTGGATTGAAGATCCGGCCGGGGCCGCCACGTACGAATCTATCGCCTCTACGGACGTGCTGCTTGCGGCGTCGGGAAGCGACGCCGGTGGCGCCGCCATCTGGCCATGGGCGCTGGGCGGCATTGTCGCTGCGGGCGGCATCGCGGCGATAGCAAGCGGTAGCGGCGGTGGTGGCGTTGGCGGAGATGGCGGAAATAACAGCGGCACCAACCCCACCACTCCCGTCGATCCTGGCAACCCTGCCGATCCAGATACCACACCGCCGAACGCGCCTTCCGGCCTTAAGTTCTCTGCGGATGGCAAAACCGTCACCGGTAGCGCCGAACCCGGCAGTACCGTCACGCTAAAAGACGCAAACGGCAACGTTATTGGCACAGGAAAAACGGGCAGCGACGGCAACTTTAGCGTCACCCTCGGCACACCGCTGATCAACGGCGAGCAGGTCACCGCCACCGCAACGGACAGCGCCGGGAATACCAGCCTGGGTACAACAATCACCGCTCCGGATCTCACCGCACCCGATGCGCCAACGATTGGCAGCGTGATCGACGATATCGCCCCTCAAACGGGAACGGTCGCCAACGGCGGCAGCACTAACGATCGGCAACCACAGCTCACCGGCACTGCCGAACCGGGCTCCACCGTGACGATTTATGACGGCGGAGTCGCCATCGGCACGGCGGTCGTCGCCAGCAACGGTACATGGACATTCACTCCGTCAGTCGACCTGAGCGAAAGCACCCACCAGATTACCGTCCGGGCAACCGACGCCGCGGGCAACACCGGGCCAGCCTCACCGGTATTCACCTTCACCGTCGACGTTACCCCTCCGGCAGCACCAACCGCGATTGTGCTGACCGATGATACGGGCATCATCAAAGGGACCATTACCTCAGGCGTGCCCACCGATGCGTCAAAACCGATCCTGACGGGAACGGGCGAGCCCGGTGGAACCATCACCATTTACGATAACGGCGTGGTCGTCGGCACCACGACGGTGCAGCCCAACGGCACCTGGAGCGTGACGCCAAACGCCCCGCTCCCGGACGGAACGCACTCCATCACCGTCACGGAAACCGATGCCGCCGGAAACCAAAGCGCGGCATCCGCGCCTATAACCTTCACCGTAGACACCACCCCGCCGCCAGCCCCTGGAAACCTTGTGGTATCAAATGATGGCGGCACCATCAGCGGCATCGCGGAGGCAGGCAGCACGGTGACCGTCCGTGAAGGCGACGTGACCCTTGGCACAGCGGTTGCCGATAGCCAGGGCAACTTCAGCCTGACGCTGACCCCGCCGAAGCTCAACGGCGAAATCCTGACCGCAGACGCCACCGACGCGGCAGGCAACACGAGTCTTACCACCTCCGCGGCGGCACCGGATATTGTCCCGCCGCAGACGCCAGTCATCGTTTCAGTCATTGATGACGTGGAGGCCACCACCGGCCCCGTGGGCCCGAACGGTCTCACCAACGACAGGGCTCCGACCGTGAACGGAACGGGCGAGGCGGGCTCGACCATCACGATTTCTAACGGCAGCGTTATCCTCGGCACGGTGGTGGTTCCCTCCTCCGGCCTGTGGAGCTTTACGCCGTCCTCCCCGCTGGCCGACGGCACGTACGTGCTCACGGCAAAGGCGACGGATGCCGCCGGTAACCAGAGCGGAATCTCAGCCGAGTGGATAATTAACGTCGACGGGACGGCACCTGACGCCCCGGTGATTTCCCTGGTCGTGGACGATGTATCCGGGGGAATTGTTGGCCCTCTCGGCCAAAATGCTACGACCAATGACGCCACCCCAACGCTCAGCGGCACCGCCGAAGCCAATGCCACGATCACCCTGCGCGTGGACGGTGTGGCTATCGGTACGACCGTGGCCAATGGCCTCGGTGAATGGATCTTTACGCCTTCCTCGCCGATTGGTGAGGGACCTCACGCGCTGACCGCCGTCGCGACCGACGCGGCGGGTAACAGCAGCGGCGTCTCCAACACCTGGACTCTGACGATCGACAGCGTTGCGCCTGCCGCTCCGGTGATTACCCATGCGATAGATGATGTGCCCGAAGTCACTGGTGCGCTCAATTCCAACGACAGCACCAACGACACCACGCCGACGCTCAACGGCACCGCGGAACCGGGCTCGACGGTCACCGTCCGCCTGGATGGCGCCGATCTTGCCACGGTCCAGGTCGACAGCAGCGGCGCGTGGGCCTATACCCCTACCGTGCCGCTTGGGGAGGGGCCTCACACCTTTACCGTCGTCGCCACCGATGCGGCGGGCAACACCAGCCAGCCGTCAAGCGCCTTCAATGTTATCGTCGATACTACACCGCCTGGGGCGGTGACCATCACGGCCGCGGTTGATGACGTCGGCAGCGTGCAGGGAACCCTCAACAGCGGCGATACCACGGATGATACCAAACCGCTGCTGCAGGGCTCCGCGCCGGCGGATGCGGTCATCACCGTCTATGACGGCACCACGCTGCTCGGCACCGCCACCCTCGATGGCAGCGGAGGCTGGAGCTTTACGCCGGTCACCCCGCTCACCGACGGCCCGCACTCGCTGACGGTTCACGCCACGGATGCCGCAGGCAATACCACCGTCTCCAGCCCGTTTGTCCTGACGGTGGATACCGTCGCGCCTGCCACGCCGGGTATCCCGGCCATTACCGTCAATCCTGACGGAACAGTAACGCCGCTGAACCCGGGCGAAATCACCCGCGACACCACGCCGACTCTGAGCGGGACCGGCACGGTGGGCGATACCGTGACAATCTACAACGGCGGCGTCAAAATAGGTGACGCCGTCGTAGACGGCAGCGGCAACTGGTCCTGGACGCCGCCATCCCCACTGCCCGGCGGCACCTATAACATCACCCTGACCGTCACCAATACGGACGGCGCGGGCAACGAAAGCGCTCCGTCGCAGCCGGTCACCATCACCATTGATACCGACCCGCCGGCTACGCCTGCGGCACCGATCGTCACCGACAGCGTCACCCAGATCACAGGTCCCGTTCCCGATGGCGGCACCACCAACGATCCGCGCCCGGTGCTGAGCGGCACCGGCACGCCGAACGACGTTATCAACATCACTGACACCGTCAATGGCACGTCGACCATCGTGGGCACCGTCACGGTCGACAGCAACGGTAACTGGAGCTGGCGTCCGGGAAGCAATATTACGGAGGGCAGCCACGCCTATACCGCCACCGCCACCGACGAGGCGGGCAACGTCTCTGCTGCTTCGCCAGCGATTACCATCACCGTGGATACCATCGCGCCGGATACGCCGGTGATTAGCGCCGTAGGCGGTGCGCCCAATGGTGGCTTGACCACAGATTCAACGCCAACGATTGGCGGTACCGGCGTCAACGGCGAGACGGTGATCGTCTACAACAACGGCGTCGAACTGGGCCGTGTCGCGGTAGCTAACGGAGAGTGGAACCTGACGCTTCCAACGCAAACGGACGGCCCGCTAAACATCACCGTGGCGGGCGTCGACGCGGCGGGTAACCTCAGCGCGCCGAGCCCAGTCTTTACCGTCACCCTGGATACCGTTGCGCCTGCGATCCCGCAGATTGATGCCGTCTCAGACAGCCAGCTCACCAACGCTGTCCTCTACACGCGCGATGGTGTTCCTACGCTCACCGGGACCGGTGAAGCGGGATCCACGGTTATCGTCTCCGTGAACGGCACGCCTTCTGGAGTAGCGGTAACGGTCCTCGCGAACGGCACATGGAGCTGGACCGCCGACAGCACGCTGACGGATGGAACCTATACCTTCACCGTATCGGCCCGCGACCCGGCCGGTAACATCTCAGGCAGCTCTGCGCCGCTTAACGTCACCGTTGACACCGTCGACCCAGGCATTCCCGGCAACCTGAATCTGGCGCCCGAAGGCACGCCGCTGACCGGCACCGCAGAAGCGGGAAGCACCGTCACCGTGAAAAACGGTGCCACCGTCATTGGTACTGGCGTTGCCGCCAGCGACGGCAGCTTCTCCATCGCGGTCAGCCCAGCACCACAGGATGGCGCATCGCTGACCGTGAGCGCCACAGATGCTGCCGGGCGAACCGGCCCCGAAGCCACCTACACCGTTATCGGTACGCTGCCGAATCTTCCTGACGTTCCCGTTATTACGGCGATCGTCGACGATACTGCCCCGATCACCGGCGACGTGAAAGGCCAGACCACCAACGATACCACCCCAACGCTGACCGGCACGGCTCAGGCGGGGAGCCTGATTAGCATCTACCTGGACGGTGGCGTAACGCCCGTGTCGACGGTGACCGCCGACGGCAGCGGCAACTGGAGCTATACGCCAGCCGCGCTTGGCGAGGGTCTGCATACCTTTGAGGTCACTGCGACGCTCAATGGCCTGACCAGCGGGCGCTCTCCGGCCGCTGGCGTCACCGTCGACCTGACCGCACCGGGCACGCCGACCATCGGCGCGGTGATTGACGACGTGGGCCCCGGTACCGGTCCGTTGACCAGCGGTCAGTCCACCAACGATAACCAGCCGACGCTGACCGGCACCGGCGCGGTGGGCGACACCATCTCCGTCTACAACAACGGAACGCTGCTGGGCAGCGTGGTGGTCGGCAATACCGGCACCTGGAGCTTTACCACGCCGGTACTGACGGACGGCGCTAATGTTCTCACCATCCGCGAGACCGATCCGGCGGGGAATCAGAGCGCGCCTTCGGCGGGCTTCACCGTTGTGGTGGATACCCTTTCCACCACGCCGGTCATCACTAACGTGACGGACAACGTGGGGAATACCGCCACGACCATTGTCAGCGGCAGCCCAACGAACGACGCCACGCCAACCCTTTCAGGCACGGCGGAAGCCAACAGCGTGGTGACGATTTTCGACGGCGGCACCCAGATTGCCGTGGTGACGGCGGACGCCTCCGGCGCATGGACGTTTACCCCGGACACCGCGCTCGGCGAAGGTTCGCACAGCTTTACCGTTCGGGCGACCGACCCGCTGGGCAACGTCAGCGCGGTCTCGGCCCCGTGGAGCGTGGTGGTTGACCTGACGGCACCGACGGTGCCAACGCTGGATACGGTCAATGACAACGTCCCCGGCGGCGTCACGGGCAACCTCACCAGCGGTCAGGTCACCAACGACAATACCCCAACGATCGGCGGCACCGGACAGGCTGGCAGCACCATTCACATCCTGAATAACGGTACGGAGATCGGGACGACAACCGTAGACGGAAGCGGGAACTGGTCCTTCACCCCAACCACGCCGCTGGGCGACGGCAGCTACGCTCTCCGCGCGTACGCAACGGATGCCGCGGGCAACGCCTCGGCTAACTCGTCGGTCTTCTCCTTTACCGTGGATACCACAGGCCCGGTCGCGCCGGTCGTCACCAGCGTCATCGACGATATCGCCCCGGTCACCGGAACGCTCACCTCAGGCGCTGCCACCAACGACGCGCGCCCGACCTTCAACGGCACGGGCGAAGTGGGTGCCACGGTGCATGTCATTGTAGACGGCAACGAAATCGGCACTGCGGTCGTGAATGCCCTTGGCAGCTGGACCTTCACCCCGGGAAGCAATCTGAGCGACGGTCAGCACGCGATCGTCTTCAACGCCACCGACCCGGCAGGCAACGTCAGCAGCACAACCGCGCCGTTTAACCTGACGGTGGATACGATCGTGCCGTCTGCGCCGGTCATTGCAACCGCGGCAGACAACGTGGGCAGCATTCAAACCCCGCTCTCTTCCGGGCAGAGCACCGACGACACCACGCCGACGCTGAACGGCACCGCGGAGGCCAACGCCACGATCACCGTGTATGAGAACGGGTTGCCGGTCGGCACCGCGCAGGCGGACGGTACCGGCGCATGGAGCTTCACGCCGTCAACGCCGCTGTCCAGCGGCAGCCATACCTGGACCGCCACGGCCACCGATGCCGCAGGTAACGTCGGCCCGGCTTCGCCAGGCTTTACCCTGATTGTCGATACCACAGCACCGAACGCGCCGGTTATCAGCCAGGCAATAGACGACGTGGGAAGCATCACCGGTCCGCTCACGTCCGGGCAAACAACCGACGATGCCGTACCGCGCCTTGTCGGTACCAGCGAACCGTTTGCTATCGTGAAGATCTACGAGGGAACAACGCTTGTCGGCACGGGGACTGCGGACGCCAGCGGCAGCTGGAGCATCCTGCTCAGCACCACGCTGACGGCGGGCGCGCACAGCTTTACCGCGCAGGCGACGGACGCGGCAGGCAACACCAGCGCGTCGTCCACCAGCTTTAGTCTCACCGTCGATATCACGCCGCCTGCGCTGCCGGTGCTGACCAGCATTGTGGATGACGTGGGCAATGCGCCAACGCCGGTGGCCAACGGCGGGTTCACCAACGACGCCCAGCCGACAATCACCGGCACGGCGGAAGCCGGATCGACGGTGAAAATCTTTGATAACGGCGTACAGATCGGCAGCGTGACGGCGACCGGCGGGGCGTGGAGCTATACGCCATCTCCGGCGCTGAGCAACGGTCCGCACACGTTAACCTTTACCGCTACCGATGCGATAGGTAACGCCAGCGCCCCTACCGCCGGGTATGTGATTAACGTTGATACCGTTGCGCCGGGCGCGCCGGTCATTACGTCGGTAATCGACGATGTCGGCAGCGTCACCGGTCCGGTGACCGGTACGAATCCGACTAACGACACGCGTCCAACGCTGAACGGGACAGCAGAATGTAGCGCGGCGATTTTTTTTGCACCAAAACGCGATAAATTTTGCACTGCCAGAAGGTGCCAAAAAGACACATTCTGCACAGTGCAAAAATGAACGCAAAGAGTGTTTACTGATGCTCTTGCTGAGCCGGATAACGTTTGTAGAGAGTCGACAGGCCGACCCCATATTTGAGAGCTATATCACGATGTGAGCAGCCGGACTTAATTTCCCGTTCAAACGCATCCCAGTGCTCATCAGTAAACTTAGGCTTACGTCCGCCAATCCTCCCCTTAGCGCGGGCAACCGCTAACCCTGCCAGAGTGCGTTCACTATTGAGATCAGACTCATATTGTGCCGCAGAGAGAATATTACGGAAGTTATAGCGCCCACTAGCGGTGCTCAGGTCAACGCCATCCGTAATAGAACGGATATTAACATTGCGTTCTGCGAGGCTCTGAAAGGTCAATAATGCGTGCAGTACATTGCGACCGATACGATCCAACTTCCAGATGACCAGTTCGTCACCGGGTTCAAGCATCTCAACCACTTTCTTCAAGATTGGTCGATTTGTCTTACGGCCAGAAGCCTTTTCCTCAAAAATTAACTTACAGCCAGCAGCTCTGAGCGCCTGCATCTGAAGCTCGGTGTCCTGATGGTTACTTGATACTCGTGCATACCCAATAATCATAAAGCGATCTCCTGCTCATCCTTCTGTTCGTCAGTAGAACCAGGTTATCAGAGTTTCACTTTTGACGAAGAGCTTCGCCGACATTAAAAATCTCAATCCACAAAAGGTTCCTATATTGGCATCTCAGGCCAGACAGGCTTTGCGGGGTCAACCTTTGTCAGCGCATAGCGATATTTCTGCCACGCAGCGAGTTTTGGTTTATCTGCATCATCAATATAACCACCGTCA
>NZ_JBJHHG010000031.1:0-11066 GCF_045257065.1 Enterobacter sp. PP-008-ECC_S150
GCGCATCGCGCCGCCAACGATTCGACCGAGCCCCGCCGCAATGGGCGGGGCTGGTGTGGCTACGCCCCGGCTTGCTGCGGCAGGTTGCACGAAAGCGTGCCGTCCCCGACGCTGGCGGTTCGTTGTCTGTACGTCACGAAAGACGGTTCACCGACACGCCGCCCAGCCTCGCTTCTATGGAGCTTCCACACCACGCCTCAGTATGTGGCCGTGAGCTGCGGCAGGGGCGCTCTGGCCTTGTCGTCGGGGCATTGACCTGGCCCGCGTCAGGGCGCAAGCCGGTGCAGCCGTCACGCGGGGATGCCGAGTTGGCCACGTCTCCATTCGGGAGCGGGCGGCCTGTGCGTCCTTGTCTTGTTGTGAATCCTGGCGGTGGCGCGGCTGCGCCTTGGGCTTCATGGCCGCAACCTTGCAGCGAAAACAATTTCCCCTGCGCTGCGCGCATTCCTCGCGGGACAAATTCTTTTCGCTTCCAGGTTCTCCACGTTGTTGCGACCGCTGCGCGGTGCGACCAGCCCATCCCCCGCCGGCCGGATCACAACAAGGACGCACTGGCGCGACCTTGTTCAACCCGAAAGGAGAAACATCATGGCTAACATCGGCACCTTCACCGCAGAGAAAGACGGCTTCACCGGCACGCTTCGCACCCTGACGCTCAACGTCAAGGTCAAGCTGGTTCCCAACGACAAGGGCGACACCGAGAACGCCCCCGACTTCCACCTGCAAGCGGCTGGCCACGAAGTCGGCGCAGCGTGGAAGAAGACCAGCGAGGCCGGGCGGGAATACCTGTCCGTATCCATCGACGACCCTTCGTTCCCGGCGACGGTCTATGCCCGCCTGATCGAGAACGAGGACGGCACGCACGACCTGATCTGGTCGCGCAACAAGCCGAAGGCGGCCTGACAGCCGCTTACCGCGTCCCGCCCACTGCGGCGGGGCGCGATGCTGCTGATCGCAGCACCGCACGCGCAGGATTTCTGCTGCTGCCGCGTGCTGGATACGCCCGTCACCGCGGGCCTGCATGCGTGCCTTGTGGCTCGCAATCCGTGTCAACGAGCGGGGTGGGGCGGGTCGGCGCGGAACGCGCCGCCGGGCTTTCGGGCTTCGCCCCGTGCCGGCAAGCCGTCACGGCCATCCGGCTTCAATCCCTCACGCCTTCGCGCCTGCGGCGCTGCGCGCTCCGCTTGCTGCAATTCAGTACCACACGCCAACGCGCTACGGCGTGTCGGGCTCTTCCAATATCGCCCTGAGTTCCTGGCGCACCTGTGCCAGCAATTCATCAGCTTCGCGGGTGCTGTCACCGGCATAAGCCAATGTGAGCAGCGTGAGCGGATGCACTTCCATGACCTCGCACAGATCGGCCAGCTTCTGGATGGTTGGGCTTTTCAGGTCGCGCTCCAGCGTGCTCATGTAGGTGCGACTGGACACGTTGGAGAACGCTTCCTGGCTCAAACCACGCGCCTTCCTTACCGTCCGAATCGCCGCTGCCAATGAGTTCTTCGCTGCCACCTATGGTTTCCCCAAAAAACCAAGATGACAGCCCATTGCGCCCTATAGGACTACAATCTATAGTGTTCATTTGGTGGTGATGTTTTCCTTTTCCGTGCTTTTACGGAGATCCGCATCTGCGGATTTCCTCAGACCCAGGGAACCGCGTCCGTGTCTTTCCTGACTTCCACCAATACGCCTTCGTGCCTCTCCGCTTTTGCGGCTTCGTGCGCTTGCGCATACGTGCATCCGTCCGCAGGCACAGATGCGCCTCGGCGATTGCGTGTGTTCGTGGAAGGGGCGCGGCCTTGACCACGCTTGTCACCGAGGAAGACCGGGTGCACCTACTGGCCCACGGCCTCACCCGCGCCGCAGGCCAGGAATGTGACCCGCTGCCCGTGGTGCGCCTGTTCACACCGGACGCACATGCGACCTGGCTATTGGCCGCGCTCGATCCGACCGATGGCGATACGGCCTACGGCCTGATCGACCTCGGGATCGGGATGCCTGCCCTGGCGACGGTGAAGCTGTCCGATCTGGCGTCCATCGTCGGGCCGCTCAAGCAGCCCGTGATACGAGATCGGTACTTCCAGCCGACGCGGCCGCTGTCGGAATACGTTCGACTGGCTCAGGAAAACGGTTCGATCACCGATTGACGCATTCCAGCGCGACCAGGCAAAAAGTATCGCATTGTGACTATTTCGGTCTTAGCCAAGACCTGGCAAGTCTTGATCCGCATGCTTGCACCAGGGTGGTGCGCTCCTGACCAAAACAGTCATGATGCCAGGCGCGAGATTCGGCACGGTGTTCAATGCTGCACCCCATTTCCGGGCGGTGCAGTCGTCGCATTTAGACGATTTCGGCAATGCACTGGAGCGAATCTGTCTTGACACCAGCAGTTAAAGCGTAACCCGAGTTTGATGACCACTTGATGGCGATTCGATAGCTCCCGCACAGCGGAATTGTGGCGACGTTCCCAGAAACAGGGAGGTTTCGCCATGACTGACCGCAGCAGCCAACACTGGTATCCCACGGCCGCGTATCTCTACACGCTGCACCTCGATGGCCCAGCGCTGGCTTGGGAGTATTTGCGCAGGAATGCAAGCTACCGGCGCGACTGGCTACGCCGGCGTCGCAAGCCAGATGCGGCGCAGGCCTGGGGCCTGCGCCTGCTGGAAGATCCCGGCCTGGATGCGCGCGATGCACATCCTGCTTGGTTCCCCGATCACGACGGCGTGGTGCAGCTATACCCCGACGCCGACCCACCACCCGATGCGCATACCTTCGAGTTCTGGCGCATTCCTGGGCGCAAGCAACTGACCCACGACGGCAAGCGCCTGGTGCTTGTATCGCATTGGCCAGGCTGCTGCGTTCGGCTCGCACTCGCACCCGACCTAGAAGATGGCTCGGCCTATCTCTACGCCACACGCGCCTGCGCCACGCCCTGTGCGCGCTACCGCACGCTCGCTGCGAAGCTGGATGCGCTATCTGCCGCAACCGTGGCCGCGCCTGTGGCAACAGCCCGCTCTCGCCCCACGCCCGCCGCGCTGCTGGAACTGCATACCTTGCAAGCGCTCGACGCGACCCTCGCGGGAGCCTCTTTGCGCGAAGTGGCCGAAGGTCTGTTCGGCGCGGATGCCGTCGCGGCCGACTGGCACAAAGACAGTGCATTGCGTGCCCGCGTGCGGCGGCTGGTACGCCGCGGCGATGAGCTGATGCACGGCGGCTACCGCCGACTAGCGCAGCTTCCAATGTTCCCGTCGCATTAGGGGGGACGTTTCTCGACCCGTGCGAATCGTCCCTTAGCAAGAAGCCTTGCTTTCTTGAGAGTGCCTCTATCCGGCCGCGTGGTGTGGCCGGGCTTGATGGAGGTACATCCCATGCGACCTGCTCCCTCGCGGCCTGCCGCCGCTGCCGTCACTGCGACCTCGCAGCCTCAACGCTACCTGACAAACGACGAAGCCGCCGACTACCTGCGGCTGTCGCCGCGCACGCTGGAGAAGCAGCGGGTGATCGGCGGCGGCCCCAAGTTCCGCAAGTTCGGCCGCCGCGTCATGTACGCGGTGTCCGACCTCGATGCCTGGGCCGACCAGCGCAGCTACGAGGCCACGTCCGATCCCGAATACGCCGAGCGCCACGCGGGCGACTACCGTGATGGCCGCTGATCGTCGGCGCGTGGGTGGCCTTCGCCATGTCCAGCCCGCCAGGGCAAGCCTTGCCGCAGCGCGAACAGCTCGATCTGTTCCGAGCGCTGCCGGGCGACATGGCGCCACGCGATTCCCAGGACTTGATGGCCTTTCCGTTCTTCTCGCTTGCCAAGTCGCGGCGCACGGCGCCGATCGACTTCCGCAGCGGGAACGTCACCATTCGCGTGGAAGGCACGCAGGAGCACGGCATCGCAACGATATGGGATGCCGACGTGCTGATATGGGCCGCCTCGCAGATCGTGGAGGCGCGCGACGCGGGCCTGCGCCCGTCGCGCTGGATACGCGCCACGCCTTACGAGATTTTGCGCTTCATCGGGCGCGGCACGTCCCTCAACGACTACCAGCGCCTGAAGGCCGCCCTCGACCGGCTGCAATCGACCACGGTGGCCACGTCCATCCGCGAAACCACGGGAAGGCGCTTGCATCGCTTCTCGTGGATCAACGAGTGGAAGGAACTCGCCGACGCCAGCGGCACCCCGCTGGGCATCGAGCTGATCTTGCCGGACTGGTTCTATGCCGGCGTGCTCGACGCCGCCCTGGTGCTGACCATCGACCCGGCCTATTTCCGCTTGAAAGGCGGTATCGAACGCTGGCTGTACCGCCTGGTGCGCAAGCATGGCGGGCGGCAGGAGCACGGCTGGCAATTCGACTTCCGACACCTGTACCGCAAATCCGGCAGCGCGGCCCGCTTCTCGGACTTCGCCTACGACGTGCGCGCCCTGGTGGCGCGGCAGTCGTTGCCCGGCTACGTCCTCGGCATCGAGCGGATGCCGGACGACAACACCGAGCTGCTGACCTTCCGGCCCGTGCCGCACGCGGCACGGGGATAACTGCGGGAGAACCTGTGGACGGCCTCGTGCTATCAGGAGTACCGGGTATCGTGCTATCAGGAGTACGACCCTCGTGCTATCAGGAGTACGAAAACGCCGGAAAGCCAACAACGGCGCGGGTTTGCGTTCCCTCTAACTTACCTAACAAGAAATACATAACTTTTAGTAGAAGCGCGCCGTTTCGGTGGACAACCACGAAATGGCACGCCCAGGCCGGCTTTCCAGCTCGGAGGGCCGCGCCATGATCTTCGCGTTTCTCAACCAGAAAGGCGGCGTCGGCAAGACCACGCTCGCCACGCACATCGCCGGCGAACTGGCGATGCGCGGCCTGCATGTCATCCTGCTGGATGCCGACCCGCAGGGGTCATCGCTCGACTGGACGCAGCGGCGTAGCCAGCAGGGCCTGCCCCGTCTGTTCAGCGCCGTGGGCCTTGCCCGCGAAACGCTGCATCAGGAAGCGCCAGAACTCGCCAGGCGGGCCGATCACATCATCATCGACGGCCCGCCGCGCATCGCCGCCCTCGCGCGCTCCGCGCTGCTGGCGGCCGAGCGCGTGCTGATCCCCGTGCAGCCCAGCCCCTACGACGTATGGGCTTCTGCCGAGATGGTCGCACTGATCCGCGAAGCACAGGTGTTCCGGCCAGCGCTACGCGCGGCCTTCGTCATCAACCGGCGCGTCAGCACCACCATCATCGGCAGGGAGGCACGGCAATCGCTGGCCGAACAGCCGCTGCCCGCGCTGCGCTCGGAGATCCACCAGCGCATCGTCTTTGCCGACAGCGTAGCCGCTGGCCGGCTCGCCCGCGAAACCGCGCCCGACAGCGCCGCTGCCCGCGAGATCGCCGCGCTCACCGACGAACTGCTGCGGTGGCCGACATGACTGGAAAGCCATCACCACGCAGCAAGCGCGTCGGCATCGGTGTACGTCCCCCAGCGAATCCGCACGCCGAAGCGTGGATTCGCCAGGGCGACGCAGATGCCTTGCAGAAAGGCGACCTCTACACCGCTCGACTGACGCTTGACATCACGCCCGCCATGCGGGCGCGCATCAAGGTGTCGGCCTTCACGCGAGGCGTGACCGTAGCCGAACTGCTGCGCAGCCTGCTGGAGCGGGAGTTTCCCCCGGAGGGCACGCCGTGAACGCATCCGCTTCGACCGCCCACACCCCCAAAGCAAGTGCGCCCACGGCTGCACCGCCGCCGGCGCCTTCGACACTCGCCGGCCAGGCCGGCAACGTGCCGCTGACGCGCGTGGCGCTGACCTACATCGAACCCCGCTTCAAGCTCTACCTGCGCTTCGGCGAACCGGCGCGCACGCTCCAGCTCGACCGCTGGCGGCGCTGCGCCGTGTTCCTGCCGAACGCGGTTCTGTGCCGCATCCGTTGGCAGGCCAACGACTACGGCACGATCCGCTGGCAGCTCATGGTGATGCAGACCGCCACGCCGCTGGACGCCGTGCAACGCATCCCCGGCGTGCAGCCGGGCGCGCGTCTGCTGTTGCACGCCGAAGGCGATGCCAACGTTCGCGCCGTGCTGGAACGCATCGACGACATCGAGGCGCTGGGCATCGCAGCCGCAGACACATCGCCCGCGTACTGGCGCACGCTCGCGAACCGGCTCGCAGCGCGCTCGGCGTTACCCACATACACCACAGAACGGCACGCCGCCTGGCTGGCAGGGAGGGCATTGCCATGACCACGATTTCCACGACCGGCCCCGTGCCGCATCCTCGCTCGCGCCTGCGCACTCGCCTCGTGCTGGCAGGCTTCGCCACCGTCGGCCTCGCTGCGCTGGCCTGGGCTGCGTTCGTGCAGCCCCTGCCGCGAATGGCCTACAACCCGTCCGACAGCGTGGCGGTCGGTTGGTATCGCATCGAACCGTTCGACCCGCGCACCGCCTCGCGGCCACGTCCGCTGTCCGTGGACAGCATCGTGCTGGTGCCGCTGCCCGACAGGGCCGCCATGCTGGCTGCGCAGCGCAGTTACCTACCGACCCGCGTTCCGCTGCTCAAACGTGTGGGCGCAGTCGCGCCACAACACGTCTGCATCGTCGCCGGCCAGGTTCGCATCGACGGCGTGCCGGTGGCCGCCGCCCTGCCTGCCGACCGGCAGGGCCGACCGCTGCCATCCTTGCAGCTTTGCCGCCGTCTCGAACCGGGCGAACTGTTCCTCTTGAGCGTGACCAACCCAGCGTCGTTCGACAGCCGCTATTTCGGGCCGGTCAGTGCATCCACCGCGATCGGCGTTGCGCATCCGATCTGGCTGGAGACACGTCCATGATGGCCGCCGATTCGCTGCACTTTGCCGCGCCTCTCATCGTGCCATCGGGCATGTCGTTCTACTGTTCGTCGCCTTGTCATCGCACGTGCAGTGCGGGTGCATTCGCACCGCACTTCGCGCTGCCTTCGGCGCAGCCGTCCAACGTGCAGGCGTCTTGCCTCGAACGCGCCTGGCCTGCGGCCATTGGCGTGTTCGCCGGCGGGCTGGCTGCTGGTGCAGCAGCGCCGCCGGGCCGCCGATGCCCGGAGCGGGAGCGAGGGGCAAAGGCGGAAGGCAAGACAAAAGGACGCGGCACCGGGCCGCGTCGAAGGCCTGTCTGCACATGGGGGGGGCGCGCGGCCCGCGCCAATGCAGGCATGGCCGCGTGCTTCGCACGCCCGGAGACGCCGGAGCTTGCCAGGGGCGCTGCCATGACCGACCGCCGCGACGACGATTTCCGGGTGCGCCCTGGCGCGCCGAAGAACCGAGGCAAAGGCCAGGGCCAGAGCTTCGTTTCCAAGGTGCTCAAGCGGGCTGGCAAAGCCAGCGGCGGCAAGTCGGCGGTGCGCCGTCCTGTCGCTGGCGGGAGCGGCCAGCACGCGGGCCAGCGGCCCGGCTCACGGCTTGGGCGCGGCCATACGGCAGCGCGCTTCGCAGGTGCAAAGCTGACACCCATGTCACGGCGCGTGACCGTCAAGACGCTGCTGGTCAACCAGCGCAACGCCAGCCCGCAGTCGCTCGCCAAGCACCTGCGCTACATCGAGCGCGACGGTGCCGGCCGGGACGGCGAGCCGGGCCGTGCCTACGGGCCGCAGACCGACCATGCCGACCTCGATGCCTTCAAGGAACGCTGCCAGGACGACCGACACCATTTCCGTTTCATTGTTTCCCCGGAAGACGGAGCCGAGCTGGACGACCTGCGCACCTACACCCGGCACCTGATGAACCGCATGGAGGCCGACCTGGGAACGCGGCTGGATTGGGTGGCGGTCGATCACTGGAACACCGACAACCCGCACACGCACCTGATCGTGCGCGGACGCGACGATACCGGCAGAGACCTCGTCATCGCGGGCGACTACATCGCCCACGGCTTCCGCCATCGCGCCGCCGAGCTGGCGACGGAATGGCTGGGGCCGCGCACCGAACTGGAGATCCAGCAGACCTGGCAGCGCGAGGTGAAGCAAGAGCGGTGGACGAGCCTCGACCGCACGTTGCAGCGCGAGGTCGGCGAGGATGACCGGGTGCGGATCGAACGCTTCAACGAACCGACGTTGCAACGCCAGCGCCTGCTACTGATCGGCCGGCTGCAACGCTTGCAGCGGCTCGGCCTGGCCGACGAGGTGCAGCCCAGCACCTGGGCCATCCATGCCGACGCTGAGAAGACCCTGCGTGCCCTGGGCGAGCGTGGCGACATCATCCGCACCATGCAGCGCGCCATGAGCGGCCAGCCGCGCGAGCTGGCGGTATTCGAGCCGGCCGACGACGGCCGTACCCTCGTCGGCCGCGTGGCCGCCAAGGGGCTGGCCGACGAGCTGCACGACCGCGGCTATCTGGTCATCGACGGCGTGGACGGCAAGGCCCACTACGTCGCTTTGAACGCCCGCGACGAACTGGCGAGCTACCCCACCGGCGCGGTGGTGGAGGTGCGTGGTTCCGCCGAGGTACGGGCGGCGGACAAGAACATCGCCGCACTGGCGAGCGATGGCCTGTACCGTACCGATCATCACCTGGCGATCGAGCAAGGCCGAGCCAAGCCCGGCCGCGACCCGCAGGAAGTCGTCGCGGCCCACGTCCGACGGCTGGAAGCCCTGCGCCGGGCCGGCATCGTGGAGCGCGTGGCGGAAGGGCTATGGAAAGTGCCGGACGACCTATCCGAGCGTGGGCGCCAGTACGATGCGCAGCGACTGGGCGGCGTGGCCGTGGACCTGAAATCTCACCTGCCGATCGAGCGGCAGGCCCGCGTGATCGGCGCCACCTGGCTCGACCAGCAACTGATCGGCGGCGGCCGGGGATTGGGCGACCTGGGCTTTGGTGGCGATGCCAAGCAAGCCTTGCAGCAGCGCGCCGACTTCCTCGAAGAACAGGGGCTGGCCCAGCGGCGTGGGCAGCGGGTGATTCTCTCCCGGAATCTGCTGGAAACGCTGCGCAATCGGGAGCTGGCGCAGGCCGCCCAGCACATTGCCGCCGATAGTGGGTTGGAGCATCGGCACGTCACAGACGGGCAGCGCGTAGCCGGCATCTACCGGCGCTCGGTCATTCTCGCCAGCGGTCGCTATGCGCTGCTCGATGACGGCATGGGGTTCAGTCTGGTGCCTTGGCGGCCGATAATCGAGCCACGACTGGGGCAGCAGATCGCCGCGACTGTACGCGGCGGCGGTGTGTCATGGGAGGTTGGACGGCAACGAGGTCCTGGGATTGGATAGGGGCCGTAGGCTGTCGTACCGAGTTAAGGTGTCGAGCAGCGTTCTGGCCCTAGCTTCTGTGCTCCGTTAAGGCGACTAGTCTGTGCTTATCGCCGACGCTGTGGGTGCATGGTTGCTTGCCGATTCCGGTGCAACTCGCAAACGCGCTGCCCCGACCTGAACTGCCCATTCAACGATCTGCCCGGCCAACACGTCCGTCGCGACACCGAACGCGCTCACCACATCTGCCTCTCGCTTGCTGCCTGTAGCTTGGATTGCTTCGAAGCGTCTACTGGCAATAGCAGTCCGTTTGGCCGGATCGACCAGTTGCACATCGAGCCGAACCCGAACCGCGGCGATCGCTTCAGTGCCGCGGTATTCGAGCTGGAACGCCCGTAGCGTACTGCGCAACTCCATATCGGCGCTCATTGGCGTGCTATCGGTAATCACCGAAGTCGACCGCCCATCGCGCATGAAGGCTTCGACGATTCGGTCGCGTAGCAGCACCGGTGCGGGGTCGGCCCAACGCACTCCTTGCCAAGCCGACAAGCGACCATCGGGCTGCGCAATGAAAAGCCGCTCCGAATCCAGGACGCGACTACTCTCAGGGGCGTAGACGCGCAGCGCCCCAGGTCCAGGAACGGCGCGTGGCGTACTCTCCGCCTGGGCGATGTGATAGTCGGGCAGTTTGTAGGTGACCATTGGAGCTGTTTTGGGAAGCACACTGCACGCGGACAAGCCGAGTACTAGCGTCATAGTCGCGGCAGCGACGGGAATCATCCTGGCGGAAGTGTTCACGGCTTGGTTTCCTCAATGTTCTCTCCACCGAGCAGGTATTGCGCCGGATTGCGATCCAGTCGGCGCAGCACGGTGTTTAGATTGGCCAGCGCCTGCTGGAGTTCGTGCATGGCAGGGCCTGTGGCGGCCATGCCTTGGTTCAGCGATTCCTGATTGTTTTGCAGTAGCGTCTCAACCCTGAAAGCGGCGCGTTCGAGGGATGCCGTTGCATCACGCGTGTTCACCATGATTTGCTTACCATCGTTATTTAGTAGCAGGTTGGCATCGCGAAGAGTGCTATTTGCTTGGCGCACGGCAGCTGTCGATTCTCTGCTTGCTTCGGTCAGATTGCTGATTAACGTCGCGATCTCGGCCCTCTGGTCAGCGACCGCGCCCGTAGTCTGTTCGAGATTCACTAGACTGCGGTGCACAAGAGCCAAATTCTCCTTCGACAGTAACTCCTGCGTGCGCAGCAAGATGCCGTTGAGTGTCGTCATGCTGTTACCCTCGCCGGAGACCAGGGATGCCATCGCCGAACGTGGCGCGAGGATCAACGGTTCCTCGTCCTCTTTCCGATCCAGCAATGGCACGTTTGGCCCACCGTCGCTCAACTCGATCACCGCGTTGCCGGTAATTCCCGTGATGACCAATTCAGCGCGGGTATCCTGCCGGACCGGGATGGTGGCATTGATACGCACGCGCGCTATCGCCCGCCTTGGGTCAGGCGGCGAAAGAGAAAGTGCAACGACTTCGCCAATCGTGATTCCGCTGTACTGAACCTGGCTGCCGGGCGTAAGCCCGGTCACTGGCTCATCGAACATGATCCGGTAATACTGGTAATCGTGGTCGGAACGTGTGTCGCTGAGCCAGAGCGCGAAGCCGATACCAATCGCACCGAGCAGCACGACGAACAGACCAATGAATACATGATGGGCACGTGGCTCCATGATCAGACCACCTCGTTTTCAGAGTGTAAATATTGCGTGCGCCCAGCCCAATGCGTGCGCGACGGAAGAATGATGCAGATGCGGAAGGGTTTCATGGCTGCGTCTCTTGGCTGGAAGCACCAGTGGCCTGTGCGGCCGCACGGCCACTGGTGCTT
>NZ_JBJHHG010000031.1:11076-36258 GCF_045257065.1 Enterobacter sp. PP-008-ECC_S150
GGGGGCCGTGAAAGTATTCCTGTATCCACGGGTGCTTGAATCGCTCGACTGCCTCGATGCCGTCGTTGATGAGTACCTTCTGGTTCGCCAGGACCGCGACACGGTCGCATATGGTGTACAGCGTATCGAGGTCGTGGGTTACCAGAAACACCGTGAGACCCAGTGCATTGCGCAGGGTCAGAATCAATTGGTCGAAAGATGCAGCCCCGATTGGATCCAGTCCTGCGGTGGGTTCGTCAAGAAACAGGATGTTCGCATCAAGCGCCAAGGCTCTCGCCAGTGCTGCTCGTTTCACCATGCCTCCGGACAACGAGGCCGGATATTTGTCTCCCGCTCCGGCAGGCAACCCCACCAAGCCCAGCTTGCTTCTTGCCAAACGCTCGGCAAGAGGCCGCGCCAGACCGACATGCTCGATTAAAGGAAGAGCGACGTTCTCCAAGACGGTCAGCGATGAATACAACGCGCCCTTCTGGAACAGAATGCCGAACCTTCGCTCCATACGCGCGCGTGCAAGCCATTGGGCTCGCAGTAGGTCGCGCCCCCCGATACGGACCACGCCCGAATGCGGCTTCTGCAGCCCGACGATGCTACGCAAGAGCACGGATTTCCCGGTGCCTGATCCTCCCACCACGCCAAGGATTTCCCCGCGTCGCACGTCCAGGTCCAGGTCCTGATGGACCTGCTGGGTTCCAAACCTGTTGTCTAGGCCGCGCACTTCAATAGCGTGTCGCACACCGTTGTCGGTGTCTTCCTTCACCGCGCTCACCAGCCCATCTCCATGAAGAACAGTGCAGCGATGGCATCGATCAGGATCACCATGAAGATTGATTGCACAACACTAGAAGTCGTGTGGTCGCCTACCGACTCAGCGCTACCGGCGACCTTGAACCCTTCATGGCAGCCGATAGCGGCGATCATCACCGCGAAGAGCGGGGACTTGCTCATTCCGACAAGAAAATGGCGCACCTCGATTTTTTCCTGCACGATGGCAAGGAACTGTGCAGGAGGAATCTCCAAGCTCAGTGCGCATACAGTGGCGCCGCCCACAATGCCAGCCAAGATGCCTACTAATGTGAGCAGTGGCAAGGACACAAGAAGCGCCAGCACGCGTGGCAGCACCAGCAACTCGATGGGGTCGAGCGCGTTGGAGCGAAGCGCATCGATCTCTTCATTTGCCTTCATCGAACCGATTTGGGCGGTATACGCGCTTGCGGTACGGCCTGCAATCAATATGGCCGGGAGCAGCACTCCGAACTCGCGCATGAACGAGAAGGCGACCAGATGCACCGAGAAGATGCTCGCACCGAAGTTGGCCAGCACCGTTGCGCCCAGGAACGCCACCACCATTCCTACCATGAAGCTCAGTAGCGCCACGATGGGAATGGCGTCCACCGCTGACCGCTGGATTTGAGCGATCACCGAGGTCGTGCGCCAGCGACGCGGGTGACGAACGGTACGGCTCCATGTTTCGATGATCTGACCCACGAACCCGGCCAGACCAAGACACGCACGACAGCCCTGTTCCACGGTCAGGCCTATGCGTCCCAGACCGCGGAGCAGAGGATTCCCGCTCACCGCTGCTTTGTCCGTCTTCTGCTGAGCGGTAGCAGCGGCGGCAAGCGCTTTCATTAGGGCGAGGCGATCCGGGGACAGATTTGGAGCTGCCTCCGGCCGGTCGAGTATCGAGTCTGGCCCGAGAATTTCCACCAGCAGAGCCGCGCCGGCGGTGTCCAGTCTCTGGACTTGCGTCCAGTCGAGCAAGGGAGTGGCGTACCCCTCGGCATGGCTGATGCGGGCGGCGGACACGGATTTTGCCAGACTGGCGTAGTGCTCTATCGTCCAGTCGCCACCCGCCAGCCATTTGTGATCACCGCCGACCATGGCATCCTGCCGGAGCCAAGCCTGTGAAGCGTTGCTCATGGCTGCGTGTCCCGCCAAGCGCTGTCGATGCGCTCGATGCAGTTCGTGATCGCCGCTTTGGCATGACCCAGCAATGTGTACGAACCGGCGAACTCTTTAATGACGTTGCCGCGCTCGAAGCAACTGGCGGCAGCAACGCGTCGTCCCGTACTTACATCGACTGCTTCGAACTCTAGGCTGGCACCGCCCGTCGTCACGGGTCCAACCAGCAGGGTCGTCATTGCATTGACTGCCCGATTCGGTGTCTGCAGTTCGGTGACCGCTACACGCACCCGAACCTGTCCCGTGCCACCTGGGGTGGCGGGACTTTTGCCTTCCTGGCGTTTCAGTTCGCTCGTCACATGGTCTAGCACTTCACGCTGCTGCGCGTCATCGAGCCCATCGATGCGACCCGAGGCGGTCTTGATCTGCGCATCTTCCACCACGACAGCGGCATAACGCTTGGGCTCGAATCCCGCTGCGCGGTACATCAGTACGTTCTCGTATCGTGTCGGCGATAACTTCTCGTAGTCGCCGAGAAATCCGGAGCGCGTCATGCTGTTGGTCGCGCATCCAGAGAGCGCGGCTGCTACGCAAAAAAAAATGCCGCCGCGGATCAATGCAGTTTTGCTCTTCATAATGGGTCTCCTTGATCAAACGAAACTAAGACAGGCAATGCCTGCTGCGATGAGGGCGGTGCCAGACCAGCGCGTCACTGATGCGAGATCGCCTAGCAAGAGGGCGCCGATACCCAAGTTTCCAAGTAGCCCGATTCCTGCCCAGGCTGCAGAGGCCGCGCTGATCGGAATCCGCTTGAGCGCGAGCCACAAAAGTGCGCCGCTGGCCGCCATGCACGTCACTGCCACACAGAGGCCGACCCAGCGCGTCGGACCGCCCGCCGTGATGGCCCGCAGGCCCAATGGATAGCCCGCTCCTAGAACCCCTGCGGCAATGACAATCGACCAGGATTTCCAGATCAGCGGATGGATGCTGAATCGCATAAGCCTAGCGAGACATACGGATGAAGCGTGGGTACATACGAATTCTGAGAATGCGCAGCACGAGGCGGTCCGCAAGAGACTCATGAGCGATCTCCATGCGCGGTGGCGGCACTCAGGCTCCACGGCCCAATTCGCTTGATTCCAAACAGGACTTCGTAAAGCAACGGAATCAAGCCCAACGTCACCAGCGTTCCGAGCGCCAGCCCACCGATCATCGCGATCGCCATCCCTGTCCATAACGGTCCGGAGAAGAGCATGAGTGGCACCAGTCCCGAAATGCAGGTGACCTTGGTCATCACGATTGGACGAAGTCGTTGTATCGCGGCCCCAACCAAGGCTTCATGGCGCGGCAGGCCTTCCGCTAAGCCCTGGTCGATGCGTTCCAGCAACAGCACGGCGTTGTTGACAATGATCCCGAACAAGGCCAGTACGCCGAAGGTCGCCATGAAGCTGAAAGGTGTGCCGGTTAGCTTCAGAGCCAATACCACGCCGATAAGCGTGAAAGGGATCGTCGCGAGGATCACACCGAGCTTGCGGAAGGAATTGAACTGCCATACGAACAGCATCAGCATCGCCAGAAATGCGAGGGGCATGTAGGTCGACAGCGCGGCGTTCGATTCGGCAGCTTCCTCGATCTCGCCGCCAAGTTCGACCGAGTAGCCCGCGGGCAGGTCCAAGGCAGCGACGCTAGGCACCAGGCGGTTGACGATCTCCTGGGCGGTGTAGGAGGTGTTCTGTCCTTGCACGGTGATCGTGCGGATGAGATTGCGCCGTTGGATGACCGATGGCTCGCTCGCGAGCGATACGTCTGCGACCTGGGCCAGCGTCACCGCCGGACCGCCGTTGCTGGGATAGATGAGCGTCGCGCCTACGTCTGCCGTGCTGCGACGCTCGCTTACGATGCTGCGCAGGACGATCGGAACGGAGGTGTCACCGTCGCGAATCACCGAGATCGATCGGCCGCTGTAGCGGACATCCAGCCCGCCAGCGATGTCTTCAGTCGTTACGCCCGCCCGACGCGCGCGGTCCTGGTCAACCTTTACGTCGATGCGGCCAATGCGCGTATCCCAATCGTTCTTGACGTTGATGGTTCCGGGCAGCTTGCGCAGTGCTGCTTCGATTTTGGACGCAGCCTCCAACAATACCTCCTCATCCGGACCGCTGACACGATAGATGGCGGTCCCTGATTCGGTCGCACCGAGCGAGAAGCGCTTGGGCTCGGCGCGCACGTCGCCATGTGCGTGCGCAAAGTAGCTGCGGGTTCGGGCGAGGACAGCGTCGATGTCGCTCTTCGGCTTCAGTGTGACAACGAAGTACGCGATGTTCGATGCCGGCAGCGGTGGATTCAGGCTAAGGATGAAGCGAGGTCCACCATCGGCGACGTAGCCGATGTGATCGGAGACTTCTGGATTGATGTTCTTGTCGCCCAGCCAACTACTGATCTGCTTCACGCGTGCGAGCGTTTCGCGCGAATCCGTACCTGGGGCGAGCTGCACCGGAATCTGGAACTGAAGCCGGTCGGACTTGGGCATGAAATCGTAAGGCAGGGTGGTGAAGCCATACAGCGCAATGGCAAGCGCCGCGATCATCGACGCTACATAGACCGCCTTATGGTGGAGAACCCACTCCAGTACGCGCCGGTAGCCACGGTAGAAGCGGGTGTCATACGCGTCGCCATGCTCCTGCTTGTGGTGGGGTTTGGCGAAGTGGTAGCACAACAGGGGCGTGACAGTCAGGCACAGCAGCCACGATGCGAACAACGTCAGTGCCAGCACGACCACGAGATTGTGCAGATACTCGCTCGTGGCGTTCTGGCCAAAAAAGAACGGCGAGAACACGATCACGATCACGAGCGAGGACGTGAGCAGCGGAATGGCGAGCGTGCGGCCCGCCTCGAGGCAGGCATGCTTACGATCTTCGCCACCGGCTAGGCGGCGTTCGATGTCTTCGGCAATCACAATGCCGTTGTCCACCAACAAGCCGAGCGCAATGATGATGGCGCCCATCGAGACGTTCTGAAGCTCGATGTTCATCGCGCGCATGACGATGAGTGCACTGAGGATCGTCAACGGCACGATCATGCCCACGATGATCCCGGTTCGCCAACCGAGGAATAGCACGACGACACCGAGGACGACGATGATCGTCTCCATCATGACGTGGTTCATTTTGCCCATCTCGTGCTTGACGACATCGGCCTGGAAAGTGACGTATGACAGATCGAAACCCGCCGGCAGCAGCTTCTCCTGGTCTGCAACCCGTGCTTTGAGCGCTTTTCCGAACTGCTCCACGTTTTGACCAGAGGCCATCGAAACCGCCATGACGACCGCGGGCTGGCCTTTGTAGATGGCGGCAGACTCCGGCGGATCGGCTGGCCGCACACTCACCTGCGCCAGTTCACCCAATGCGATCGTCGGCATGGGCGCCGTACTACTTTGCGGTCGCGGCAGCGCGATCGGCATTGCTCGCAGGGAGGGAGCGTCACTCACTTCGCCACTGACCGCCAAGGTTGCATTGATGCCGCCGACGACAATTTGTCCACCCGAAGCGACGACGTTCTGTTTGACGAGTTGGTCGATCACCCCCTGTGGTGTCAGCTCCAATCGCGCAAGCCTAGGCCGATCGAACTCGAGATAGACGCGCTCTTCCTGCAGGCCGTAGAAAGTGATGCGCTCAATACCAGGCACGGTGTACAGGCGGTCGCGCATCTGCTTGAGCGCGACGCGCATCTCGCTCATGGAGTAACCTGGTGCAGTGACCGCAATCGAGGCAACCGCGACGCGGCCGAAGTCTTCGTCGACGAAAGGCCCCATCGTGCCCTGTGGTAAGGCATCCTTCGAATCGGCGACCTTGGCCCGGACGCGCTGCCAGATCGGTGCCAAGTCGGTGTAGCGGTCCCAGATCGTGACCTGGATCATGGCGCTGCCTGCGCGCACGGTGCTCGTCACGCGCTTGACCTCTGCCAGTTCGCGCAAGCGCTCCTCGATCGGCCGGGCAATGAGTTGCTCAACGCGTTCGGCGGGCAGCCCCGGGTTCAACGCCGTGACCATCGCATCGCGGACCGTGACAGTCGGCTCCTCCTGAGAAGGAAAATTCAGGAAGGTCGCGATGCCGGCGACGAAAATGATAAGCGCTACAAAGTAGGTAAGTCGACTGGCGCGCAGCGCCATCTCGGTGATCTTCATGATGAAGTAACCTGGTGGATCGCGTTAGCGCTTGGTCAATTGAGTGGTGGCTTCCAGTGGTGTCACTGGCTGTCCATCGGTGAGCCATCCGCCTCCGGCGGCAACCACCGTCTCGCCGGGCTTAAGTCCAGCGAGGACGCGCGCGCTGTCTCCTTCCTGTGCCGGCGTGAAGTGCACCGCGCGACGGTGCACCTTCTTATCTGCAGGGGTGTAGACGAAGACGGAAGCCTCACCCGGCTTCGTGCCGAGCACCAGCGAGGCATAAGGGACGGATACAGTCTCGGGCCGAGAGGTCTTGGAGGTCGCCGCAGGTGCGTCGAGCACGACCTGTACGGGAATACCTGGCCGAAGTGCGCGCGCTTGCGCGTTATCTTCAGGCACTAGCACCACGGGTAGGAGCGAGCCATTTTCGGCGCGCAGACCGACACGACGTACCACCGCTCGGATTGGTTGTTCGGCTCCGCTCCAGAACAGTTCTGCGCGTTGGCCGACATCTATGTGAGGTGCCTGTGTAGTAGACGCGTTCGCGATGATCTCAGTGCCACTGCGCACACCGTCGACCTGAAATACCGGCGCACCAGCAGCAATGTCGGTGAACGCCAAAGCCAGCTTTTCCGCCACGACACCATCGAAAGGAGCGACGATCATCGTGCCACGTTGTGCTCGTTCGGCCAGGCCAAGCGCTGCCTTGGCAGTGCGCGCTTGGCCCTCTGCGACCGCTAGCTGCGCCTTGGCGCTCTCGAACGCAGCAGGGGAGATGACTTCGCTTTCGAGCAACCGGCGCTGTTGATCTGTCTGTACACGTCGATCCATCAGGCCGGCTTCGGCGGCCGCCAGGGATGCTTGCGCTTGCGTCACGCGAAGCCGGTCAGGTTCCGCATCAAGTTCTGCCATGACTTGACCGCGGGCGAACCGTTCACCCACGTCGACGTTCAACTTGGCGATCCGTCCTCCTGTTTCAAATCCTAGGATGCTGCGCTCGGTTGCTCGCGCCGAGCCAGTCAATTCGATGCGGGAGCTATGCGGAAGATCCGACTGCGCGGCGGCGAGCTTCACTGCGCGCGGAGGCTCGGATACGGTGGATTGCGAGTTTCCGCACCCTGAGACCAGGGTCGAAATGAATAGTGTGCAAGCAACCGTCAAGGAGCGCAGTGCGCACGCGGTCATGAAAGCTCTACGGACGCGACTCATGGGTGTCCTTTCGCAGGGATCAGTTCGAGATGGCCCGAGGCGAGATCCTGGAGCGCCCGAAAGAAATGCCGCCGCTCTGCGGGTGCGAGTATCGGCAGACCCAGGAGATCGGCGAACAGGGCGCCATCCAATGCCAGCATGATGAGTGCCGCGGTCTCGGTGCCACGCGGGGATCGACGCACGCGTTCGTACTGCACGCGATAACACTCGCGCAGTGGGTCGAGAAGTGTTGGATCTTCCGCAGCTGCCGCGAGCAGCGCTGCGCCCATCTTCTGCATCTCGTCGTCGGGTATCGCTTCCACCTGGCTCGACAGCCAGGGGTCCGGGTCTCCGGCAAACCTGCGCTCGTGATTGGCTTGTACCGCGTCGAACGCCCGGATCATCTCGTCGATCAGTGTCACGAACAAATCGCGTTTGGTCTTGAAATGATAGAGAAACGCCCCTTTGCTCAACCCGGCCCGCACGACGACGGCGTCCAGCGTCAGACGACTGGCGCCTTCCTCCAGCACCAGTTCGCGAGCGGCCTGCAGGATGCGCTCGCGAGTTAGCTGGGCTCCTTGCTGGAGAACGGGCTGCGCATCGGTGCTGCTATGGGCGGTGGACGGGGGGGGCAACTTTGTTTTCGCGCGAGGCGGCATGGTCGTGCTCCAAAAAAAGCTTGAGTCATATACAGTCCAGACGGTATAGTAGAAGGCGTAAAACAGTCCGTCAAGACTTTTTCGGAATGCAAGGACCTGCCATGTCTCAAATTCTTGAACGCTATCGCCTCATGGCCATGATTTCGCCGCTAATGCTTCTTGCGGCTTGCAGCCATGCTCCGCACTCTGCCGATCCGCCTCGCCTGGATGTACCGGCCCATTTCTCAAATGAAGAGGGAGGTGAAGGCATCCTGGACAAATCATCCCGCCGTACTCTTCCCGTCGACTGGTGGACGGCCTACGGCGATCCACAGCTCAATGTCCTAGTCCGGGCGGCGCTGGAGCGCAACACCGAACTGTCGATTGCGCGCGCGCGCGTCGACGAGGCCTCGGCCGCCACGCGGCGAGCACGGGCCTCCCTGCTCCCCTCGTTGTCCGCGGGCACGCAGGCAACTCGAGGACGCGACTATTCAGAGAACGTTGCGATCGGCAATGATGGCCGCGCCACGTTGTCTGCATCGTGGGAGGCAGACCTGTCGGGGCGGCTTTCGCAGGCAGCAGAAGGTGCGCGCCTGGATGCGGTGGCAGCCGAACAAGCGTGGGTTGCCACGCGTTGGCAGGTCGCGTTTGAAACAGTGTCGGCGGCTGTGCAGCAGCGCCAAGCCAGTGAACTCGAAGCGCTCGCCACGGCGCGGCTGGCATCCGCCGAGCGACTCGTCTTGCTGACACAACGGAAGTTCGAGGCCGGACAAGCTACCGGCTTCGACATCGAGCGAACCCGCTCCGGCGTCGTCGCACTGCGTGTGGAGCAAGAGCAACTTCGGCGTGCGCGCGGCGAGGCGACGCATGCACTTGATGTACTAGCGGGACAAACGCCCGGAGCGTCTGCAGCTTCTCCGACTCTTGCTTCACTCGCCGCCCCCAATTGGACACCGACACGCATACCTGCGGACCTGCTGAGTGAGCGGCCCGACGTGCGCGCCGCCGAAGCGAAGTTCGCAGCCGAAACCGCGCGCTGGAACGCAGCCGAAGGCGAACGCTTCCCTAAGCTGGTGTTGGACCTGAGCGGCGGACGGCAGCGCGTTGAGAGTGCGGGGACGCGCATTACCGGCAACATTTTTTCACTTGGGGCCGGGGTTTCGTTGCCGATCTTCGATGGTGGCGCGATCCGTGCCGGCATCGAGACCGGAGAGGCCCGCAGCCGAGCTGCGCGCGCGGAGTTCGAGCGCACTTTGTTGAGTGCATTGCAGGACGTAGAGAACGCATACCTCGGTTGGCATACGCAGCACGCCGCACTGGAGCATCAGACCGAGGGGGTCGCAGTCGCGGAGCGTCAGCTCGATCGCAGCCGCCGTCTGTTTGAGGCGGGACAAGTGGACGCCACGGTGGTGGCCGAGGCTGAGGCGGGGGTGATGTCAGCGCAGGCTTCGCTGATCCGCACGCGGGCCGAGACAGCCGTGCAATGGGGTGTGCTGGCAAAAGCACTATCCGGCCCACCTGTTTGATCGGGGAAGCTTGCTGGAGCAGCTTGCGAAGGCTAGATAGCGTGGCGCAAGGCGAAGGTGGTGAGGCCTAAGTGAGGAGGAATGCGAACATGGAAATTCGGCATCTGCGCTACTTTCTAGCGGTGGCAGAGGAACTGCACTTTGCCCGAGCCGCAGAGCGCCTCCACATCGAGACATCGCCGCTGTCGCGCGCCATCAAAGAGCTTGAAGAGGAGTTGGGCGTAGCGCTATTTGCGAGAACCACTCGGAGCACCCGCTTGACTCGTGCAGGCAGACTCTTCTTTGAGAGCGTACCCCGTGTCTTCGCAGCTTTGCAGCAGGCGCGCGACAGTGTGAACGCCGCAGCCAATGGCTTTCATTGCCAGCTCCGTATTGCATTGTCTGATGGAATCACGCCATCGCGCCTGCCTGCGTTGTTGGCGCTCTGCCGGCAGGAAGAGCCGGAAGTGGAAGTTCGCTTCTTCGAAGTGCCTTTGTCACAGCAAATCAAGGGATTGTGTGGCGAACTGTACGATCTCGGCTTCGCTCAATCGGATGAAGTCGGCGAAGGCATCATCGCCGTGCCGGTGTGGAGTGACCCTCTGATGGTAGCTGTGCCCGCACGGCACCCCTTGCTATCCCACAAACAGATTCCCCTGGAAGAGCTGTTGCGGTATCCGCTGGTGCTCTGCGACGCGGTGGCGTGTGAGGGCCATGCTCGGCAAGTTGAACGGGTGCTACGTCGCGTGGACATTGAGCCTCTAATTGCCGAACGCGTGACTTCCAGCGATCTAATGATGGTCCTGGTTTCGGCGGGACTTGCACTAGGCCTCACAGGAGGTGCGCATATTACTGCCAGCAGGGAACAGGGTGTGGTCGCACGGCCGCTGACTGGAGGTTCGCCCATGCTCACGACCTATCTGCTACGACCGGCCAGCGAGCCGTCAGAAATACTGACTCGCTTCATGGAACGCGTTCATTCGATCAAATCTCCAGACGCCAAAAGTCGGCGGTAAACCATCACACAATCTCCCAAGGAAACTTAACCATGAAGAAGATTGCTCTCATATTGCTTTCCTCGACACTGGCAGCCTGCAGCCCATCCGGGAAACCAGATAAAGGCAACCTTCCGACGGTCGATGAATTAGCGCTCAATCCTGAGCGGCTGAAAAAGTTGCGCCAGCAATGCAAGTTGGATCGTCCTATGCTGGGCGACCAACTATGTAACCGGGTTGCCGAGGCTACGCGAAAGCGCTTTTACGAAGATGGCGATGTGCCCTACACCACACCTAAAGAGCCGCCGAAGTTCTAAGCTGGTGGTCACGCTGGAGTATGTATGCCGGATATGAAAAACTTGAAGGAGAATTGCAATGGGCTGGATCTATCTTGTTTTGGCTGGATTGTTTGAAATCGGATGGCCGGTCGGGCTGAAAATGGCGCAAGAGCCAACATCGCGTTGGAGTGGGGTCGCAGTAGCCGTCTCTTTCATGACAATTAGCGGCGCCTTCCTATGGCTTGCTCAGCGTCAGATACCGATTGGGACTGCTTATGCGGTGTGGACGGGTATCGGAGCGGCGGGAACGTTCTTAGTCGGAATTCATTTCTATGGCGACCCAACCTCCCTGATGCGATACCTTGGCGTGGCGCTGATCATCCTGGGCGTTATCACGCTCAAGTTATCGAGTTGAGTACTAGCTCCTTTGATAGCGTAGTCACTGGGACACCCTGCGACACAGACTGGATCGGGTTCTGGGAACTCGCACGGTCACCTCCTCCTAGTCGTTATATGTGGTGAGCTTGCCGCAGCCTCGGGAGAGTTCGAGCCAGTGCGCGTAAGGCGGTGGAGCAGCCATTCCGGGTGCTCCACCTTCAGCTCCTGCAAAGGTGGAGAAAGAGTGTGGGTTGGCTAGCATGGCGCGGCCAAGAATCACCAAACCCATCTACCTGCCAGCGATCACGTGCTCGGCCATTCGCGGATCGTCGATGCCCCAACTCACTGCCACAGGTAGCCCAGTCTCGCGGCTCATGCGTTTGGCAAAGGGGCTGACGCGACGGCCGGCAACCAGCGGCTGGCCATTCGCTTCCTTGACATTAACCAGTCCGGCTCGGCCGTGGCAGGCCGCCGCGACCACCCTGCCGTCAGCCCAAGCGCCCGACAGCAGATTGACGAGCGCCCCGCTCCGGGTAAGTCCCACATGGTGCCATGGCCGCCGGGCAGGAACATCACCGCACCCCCTTCCGGGGCGATGCTGTCGATCTTCAGCGAGCCTTCGAGCTTGTCCATCGACACCTTGTCATCGAGGAAGCATTCCACGCTCGGCGGGTTCATGCCTTCGCTCGCTATGGAATGAGGATCCACCGGAATCTCGCCGCCGGCGATTGACGCAATATCCACATTGGCACCTGCATCGACCAAGGCGTAGTACGGGGTGGACTGTTCCTCGAACCACACGCCGGTCAGGCGCGGGTCGTCGCCCATCGTTGCCTGCGAAGTCAAAACCAGCAGAATCTCGAGGGGAGTTCCCATCATGGTTTTCTCAGTTCAGACGCTTGGGATCAAGCGGCCAGCGACCATTACGCCTGCTTGGCTTTGCGCGCTGTCTCGACCAAGCTGTCGAGCCAGTCCTGATGGCCGTTGATCATCGGGTTGGGTTTGGCGTTGTGCAGCTCCTCGGCCGGCTTGCCCTTCTGCGTTTCCTGCGTGAGGATGCGCACGCGCCCGCCGTCCAGGTTCTCGACCAGCCAGGCGTGATGCACATCCAGGCGCGTATCTGTGCCTTCCTCGCCGGACCAGCCGTGCCAGGCCACGCGGCCGGGTTGCCCATCCGCAGGTGCCACGTACTCGTTGCACTGCCCCTCTACCGGGAAGCCGAAGGTCTCGAAATAAAATCGATCGCCGTCGGCCAGTACCGGGCCTTTGCCGCCATGAAAGCGCACGTTAGCCGAGTTGGCGTAGTAGCTTGGCCACAGCGATGGTGTGACGAGTAGCGGCCATACGTCGGCCGCGCTCAAGCCGGCGGCGATGATCTCATTAGAGGCGAAATTCTCAGTAAAGCCCGGCGTGTAGCCTTCGGGCCAGAGGATGGCGTTCTGTTGCTTGCTCATATCGAAGCTCCTTCACAAAATGTCAATGACGCAACAGGGGTGGCTGCGTCATTCAAGTGGTCATAGAGCAATCATGAGCCTCCCTGTGAAATAAGTGAAATCCTAATTTTTTATTTTTGAAATCATATAATTTGATATCAGCGTCTAGGTTCTGCCATCCGCCGACAAGGCTATCTCGCAGCGGTGCTACGAAAGGGTCCGTCTCCAATTGAGCCGGCTGATTGCATATTTGTAGTGCGAGGCAGAGTTGTGCTGAGCATGACGATGAGAGCCATCTTGCCTACTTGTTGTTAGCACAGGAAGTGAACAGCAGTGCTCGTATCCAGCGATGTGCTGGATCGTGATGGGTGCGTTCGTGCCAAGCAGCCGTCTTGGTGAACCCCGGTATCTTCATCGGCGGCAGGGAGATAGCCAGCTTGTCCATACCGGCGACCAAGCGGCTCGGCAAGATCGCGACCATGTCACTGGCACGCAGGATGTCTGGCAAGATCAGAAAGCTCTTGACCGACAGTGTGACGCTTCGTTGTTTGCCCAACTGTTCTAGCGCATCGTCGGTGACGCCGCGGAAACCTCCACCATCGTAGGAAACAAGCGCATGGTCGAGAGCACAGAACTGCTTAACTGTCAGCTTGCGCCCCATAGCCGCTGGATGGTCTTCCCGCAGGACACACACGTAGTGCTCCTTGAATAGCTCTCGGGCATGCAGATTTGGCGGAGTGATCTCTGGCGTCAGGAGGGCTAGATCGATTTGACCGCGCTCAAGCTGGTTCTGTAGCAGTCCGCTCTCGACTGGCACTAATGAGACTCGAACGCGCGGTGCGTGCTGTTTGAGTGCCGATAGAAATGGGACAGCAATGGCACGCAGCGCATAGTCCGTCGCGGCGATGGAGAAGGTCAGTTGTGCGGTGGCCGGGTCGAAAGAAGGTGGCTGGAGCAGCGCGTCGATTTCCGCTAGCACCTGTTTGACAGATATCCCTATGTCTAGCGCCCGCTGCGTCGGAACGATGCCCCGCTGCGCACGCGCGAACAGCGGGTCGCCGAAGCTTTCACGCAGCCGCGCAAGCATGCCGCTCAAGGCCGGTTGGGTTAGTCCAAGACGTGCTGCCGCCCGTGTCACGTTGCGTTCGTCCAACAATACGTCCAGCGCCTTGAGTAAGTTGAGATCCATGCTCTTGATATCTTTCATTCTTATCCAGATTTCAATAAATAATTCTTTCCCATGATATCTAGATTCTGCTCATGAGGGGAGCGAGACCCAGCGAGAATTTTTTTCTGGGCAACCTCTTGGAAACTCCAAATGCGCCATAGGGTGCTTTAGTTTGCGGCGTTTGTCTTCGACTCGCCCCGCCGCTCATTCTTTCTTTTCCCTCGACCGTTGTGCTCAAAACGGTCTTTGACGGGCACCCACGCGGCACCGATCCTCGCTCTATGCGGCACGTTCCTGTGCCGCTTTTGAACGAGGAATCAGTGCAGGGAAATCGGAGGCCAGTCAATGCAAGCTCAGGGCGTACTGTTCGGGCAGATCGCCGCCGTATTCGGCATCGTGATCGCCGGCGTGTGGGGTGCAACGCAATGGACAGCCGCCGCCCTGGGCTATCAACTACGCCTTGGCTCGCCATGGTTCGACTTCTTTGGAACCCCGGTCTATCACCCTTGGCGGCTGTTCGAGTGGTGGTTCTTCTTTGATGCCTACGCGCCGCACGTCTTCGATATCGGCGGGGCCATCGCGGGTGGAAGTGGTCTGGTGGCCGTGGTGGTCGCCATCGCCATGTCGGTGTGGCGCTCGCGGCAAGCGCGCCTTGTCACCACCTACGGTTCGGCACGCTGGGCCGATGCGGAAGACATACGCAAAGCTGGGCTGATCCAGCCCGACGGGGTTTTCCTCGGGCTGCATCGCGGCCAGTACCTCCGCCATGAAGGCCCGGAACACGTCCTGACCTTCGCACCAACGCGCTCGGGCAAGGGTGTGGGCCTGGTCGTTCCCACCTTGTTGAGTTGGCCCGCATCCGTCGTCGTTCACGACATCAAAGGCGAGAACTGGACGCTCACCGCAGGCTGGCGTTCGCGGTTTAGCCACTGCCTCCTGTTCAACCCCACGGATGCGCAGTCGGCAGCCTACAACCCGCTGCTGGAAGTGAGGCGCGGCCCGCACGAAGTGCGCGACGTGCAGAACGTGGCCGACATTCTTGTCGATCCCGATGGCGCACTCGAACGCCGGAACCATTGGGAAAAGACCAGTCACGCGCTGTTGGTCGGCGCCATCCTGCATGTGCTGTACGCAGGCGAGGACAAGACGCTGCGCGGCGTCGCCAACTTCCTCAGCGACCCGGCGTGTCCGTTCGAGCTGACGCTGCACCGGATGATGACGACGAAGCACCTGGGCGATGCGCCTCACCCGGTTGTCGCATCCGCTGCCCGCGAAGTGCTTAACAAGTCGGACAACGAGCGATCGGGCGTGCTCTCCACCGCCATGTCGTTTCTCGGCCTGTACCGCGACCCGACCGTGGCCGAAGTCACATCGCGCTGCGATTGGCGCATCGCCGACCTGATTTCCGCCGAGCACCCGGTATCGCTCTATCTGGTGGTGCCGCCCTCCGACATAAGCCGCACCAAGCCGCTGATCCGGCTCATCTTGAACCAGATCGGGCGGCGGCTGACCGAATCGCTCGACGGCAGCGATGGCATCGCGCGCCGGCACAAGCTGCTGCTGATGCTGGACGAGTTTCCGGCGCTGGGCCGCCTCGATTTTTTCGAGTCCGCGCTTGCCTTCATGGCCGGGTACGGCATCCGCAGCTTTCTCATCGCTCAAAGCCTGAACCAGATCGACAAGGCGTATGGGCAGAACCATTCCATCCTCGACAACTGCCATGTCCGGGTGACTTTCGCCACCAACGACGAAAGGACGGCGAAAAGGATTTCAGAAACCCTCGGCACCGCCACCGAGCTTCGCGCGCAGCGCAACTACGCCGGCCACCGGCTCGCTCCGTGGCTGGGGCACCTGATGGTGTCGCGTCAGGAAACTGCACGGCCGCTGTTGACGCCCGGCGAGGTGATGCAGCTTCCACCTGATGACGCCGTGGTCATGGTGTCCAGCGTCGCCCCGATCCGCGCGAAGAAGCTGCGCTACTACGCCGACGCCAATTTCAAGAATCGCGTCCTGCCACCGCCCGCGCTCGTAGCCGGGAGGTACGCCGACGCGCCGCCAGCCCGCCCCGACGACTGGAGCGGCTTGGCGATCCCGGCCGTACCTGCGGCGCCGGCCTCGGCATCCGCCGATGGCCTGGGCGGCACCGATGACGGCGGCCCACGCCGCCAGCCCGAACTCTCCGAAACCGTCGCCTACGACCCCGAGCCGGACGCACATGCGAACGACCTGGCGCTGCTCGATGACGACGACCTGGCGCTGCCGCTTCCCGGCCAGCTCGACCCGGCCATGCAGCGCACGGCCCGGCTGGCTTCCCTCGACCCCAACGACGGAATCGACCTATGAGCCAATACCGCCTCAATCTTTTCATCCAGCCCGAGCACGCCCAGCGCCTGGACGAACTGGCCGCCAAGAAAGGCGTGTCCAAGTCGTCCATCGTCGCAGCGGCCTTGGCGTCCTGGCTGTCGCCCGATGCTGGCGACCAGCGCGAGGCCGCCATTGCCAAGCGGTTGGATCGACTGTCGCGGCAGACCGAACGCCTGGAGCGCGACCAGAACATCCAGATCGAAACGCTGGCGCTGTTCATCCGCTACTTCCTGACCGTCAGCACGCCGGTGCCCGAAGCCCATCAGGATGCGGCACGCGCCCAGGGCAAGGTGCGCTTCGAGCAGTTCGTCGAACAGTTGGGTCGCCACCTTCTGCGTGGCCGCAGTCTGGTGCGCGACGTGGTGGAGGAACTGCACCCCGATCCGATGCAGATGGATGACGCAGCAGCGATGGCCTCCGCCCATGAACGAACTGCGGAGCGTGCGTCATGAGTGCCGTTCCACAGATCCAGCCCGAACCTCGCTCATCCGCAGCAGCGTCCCAGGATCGCCGCATCCAGATGCTGCGCACTGCAATGGGGCCGCTGATCGCCGCTGCGCTCGAAGACCCGGATGTGGTGGAAATCATGCTCAACCCCGATCGCACCCTGTGGGTGGATCGGCTGTCGTCGGGTCGCTCGCCGCTGGGCGTGGAGATGCCCGAGGCCGATGGTGAACGCATCATCCGCCTGGTCGCCGCGCATGTCGGCGCGGAGGTGCATCGCGGCCAGCCGCTCTTGACCGCCGAGTTGCCGGAAACCGGCGAGCGTTTCGAGGGCATCCTGCCTCCGGCCGCCCCGGGGCCAGCCTTCGCGCTACGCAAGCGGGCCGTGAGCATCATCGGCCTGGATCGCTACGTGGCCGACGGCATCCTGACCGCCGGGCAGGCCGAGTTCCTGCGCCGCGCCGTGCGCGAGCGGCAGAACATCCTAATCGCCGGCGGCACCAGCACCGGCAAGACCACGCTGGCGAACGCGCTGCTGGCCGAGATCGCCGCCACAGGCGACCGCGTGCTGGTGCTCGAAGACACCATCGAGCTGCAATGCGCGGCCCGCGACCATGTGCCGCTGCGCACCCGCGCCGGCGTCGTCACCATGACCGAGCTGGTGCGGGCCACGATGCGCCTGCGGCCTGACCGCGTGATCGTCGGCGAGGTGCGCGGCGGCGAAGCCCTCGACCTCATCAAAGTGTGGGGCACCGGCCACCCCGGCGGCATTGCGACCATCCATGCCGGCTCCGCGCTGGGCGCGTTGCTGCGCCTCGAACAGTTGATTCTCGAAGTCGCTGTGAATCCGCCGCGGGCGCTGATCGCCGAGGCGGTCAACGTCGTCATCAACATCGCCGGACGCGGCCGCAAGCGCCACGTCGAAACCATCGCCCGTGTCGTCGGCTTCGACGGCACCGGCTATCGCCTGGCGGACGCACTGGAAACGCCGTTTCCCGAGCTGACGCCGGTTCCTCTCGCAGCCGACGCCGCTGCACATTCCCGTCCCCCAACCAACTTGGAGAACTGCCATGACGCACGTTGATTCTTTCCGCTTTTCCGTAAATCCGCTTCCTCGCCTGTCCGGCCTGGCGCGGCTGCGCAGCCTCACCCGCCCTGCGAGGCAGGGGCTGCTGCTGGCCGCGCTGCTGCTGTTGCTGGCCGGAACGGCGCAAGCCGCCGGTTCCTCGATGCCGTGGGAGGGGCCCTTGCAGTCGATTCTGGAGTCGATCCAGGGGCCGGTGGCACGCATCGTCGCGGTCATCATCATCATCGCCACGGGCCTGGCGCTGGCCTTCGGCGACACCAGCGGCGGCTTTCGCAAGCTGATCCAGATCGTGTTCGGGTTGAGCATCGCGTTCGCCGCTTCCTCGTTCTTCCTGTCGTTCTTCTCGTTCTCCGGCGGGGCCGTCGTATGAGTACGGCCAGCGACCTTCCAGGCTTCGAGGTGCCGCTGCATCGCTCGCTGACCGAGCCAATCCTGCTGGGCGGCGCGCCGCGCACCGTGGCAATTGCCAACGGCACGCTGGCCGCCGCCGTCGGGCTGGGCCTGCAACTGTGGATTCCCGGCGTGGTGCTCTGGATCGTCGGCCACTCGCTGGCCGTATGGGGTGCGCGCGTCGATCCGCAGTTCATGCAGGTCTTCGCGCGGCATATCAAACACCGCCCGCTTCTGGACGTGTGAGGGGAGGACGCCATGCTGAACCTTGCCGAATATCGTCAGCGCCCGGCCTTGCTTGCCGACTGGCTGCCCTGGGCCGGGCTGGTCGCGCCGGGCGTTGTGCTGAACAAAGATGGTTCGTTTCAACGCACGTTCCAGTTTCGCGGCCCCGACTTGGACAGTGCGACACAGGGCGAGCTGATTGCCACGTCGGCGCGGCAGAACAACGCGCTTCGCCGTACCGGGTCTGGCTGGGCCTTCTATATCGAGGCCGAGCGGATGCGGGCATCGAGCTATCCGCAATCCTCCTTTCCCGAACCACTGTCCTGGCTGGTGGATGAGGAGCGACGCGCGGCGTTCGAGGAGTCGGATGGCCATTTCGAGAGCGTCTATCACTTCACGTTGCAACACCTACCGCCGCAAGAGTCTCGCGCCCGTGCGGCTGGGATGCTGTACGAGAACCGGCCCACTGAGGGTGTGGACTGGCGTGGTCGGCTTGATTCCTTCGTGGCAGAGACCGATCGCGTGTTCGACCTGCTCGATGGTGTGATGCCGGAGATTGCCTGGCTGGACGATAGCCAGACGCTGACCTACCTGCATGCCACAGTCTCCACCCGGCGCTATCGCGTCGGCGTGCCCGACGTGCCGTTCCATATCGACGCACTGCTTGCCGATGCCGCGCTGGTCGGCGGCCTGGCGCCCATGCTGGGCGATCAGCACCTGCGCGTGGTGTCGGTACGAGGCTTCCCGACCTCGACCTGGCCGGGGATCTTGGACGACCTCAACCGCCTGGGCTTTGCGTATCGCTGGAGTACGCGCTTCCTGTGCCTGGACAAAGCCGAGGCGGAACGGGAATTGGGGCGCTTGCGGCGCCAATGGTTCGCCAAGCGCAAGAACGTCATCGCGCTGCTGCGCGAAACGATCTTTCAGCAGGAAAGCCCGCTGGTCGATACCGATGCCAGCAACAAGGCCGCCGACGCCGATGCCGCCTTGCAGGAGCTGGGCAGCGATCAAGTCGCCTTCGGCTACCTCACCGCCACGGTGACGGTGCTCGACGCCGACCCGGCCGTGGCCGACGAGAAGCTGCGCATGGTGGAGCGCGTCATCCAGGGCCGGGGTTTCGTGACCATCCCCGAAACCCTCAACGCAGTCGATGCCTGGCTGTCGTCCGTCCCCGGCAACGCATACGCGAACGTGCGTCAGCCCATCGTTTCGACGCTGAACCTGGCGCACATGATGCCGATGTCAGCGGTATGGGCTGGGCCGGAGAAGAACGAACACCTCGATGGCCCGCCGCTGATCGTCACCCGCACCGATGGCGCGACGCCGTTCCGGCTGGTGACGCACATCGGCGACGTGGGGCACACCCTTGTCGCCGGGCCGACCGGCATGGGCAAGTCGGTGCTGCTCGCCATCTTGGCCATGCAGTTCCGGCGCTACTTCGGCTCGCGGATCTTCGCCTTCGACATGGGCCGCTCGATGCGCGCCACCATCTTCGGCCTTGGCGGTGAGCACTATGACCTCGGCGCCGATGGCGGCATCGCCTTCCAGCCACTCGCGCGAATTGCCCACGAGGGCTACCGCACCTGGGCCGCCGAATGGGTGGAGGGCCGGCTGCTGCACGAAGGCGTGACGGTCGGCCCGGACGAGAAGGCTGCCATCTGGTCGGCGCTGAGAAGCCTTGCCGGTGCGCCGGTGGAGCAGCGCACCATGACCGGCTTGTCGGTGTTATTGCAGTTTAACGCGCTGCGCCAAGCGCTCGCGCCCTATGTGCTGGGCGGCGCACACGGCAAGCTGCTGGACGCTGACCACGACCGGCTGGGCATGGCCGACGTGCAGGGCTTCGAGATGGAAGAACTGATGCACAGCCCGGCCGCCGTGCAAGCGGTGCTGCGCTACCTGTTCGCCCGCTTCGACGAACGTTTCGACGGCGCGCCCACGCTGTTGATCCTCGATGAAGCGTGGCTGTTCCTCAATGAGCCGTCCTTCGCGGCCCGCATCCGGCAATGGCTCAAGACGCTCAGAAAAAAGAACGTCAGCGTCATCTTCGCCACGCAGTCGCTGGCCGACATCAAGGACTCGACCATCGCGCCAGCCATCATCGAAAGCTGCGCGAGCAGGATCTTCTTACCTAACCCGCAGGCCACCGAGCCGCAGATTCGCACGATCTACGAAGGCTTCGGCTTGAGCAGCCGCCAGATTGAGATCGTGGCGACCGCCCAGCCCAAGCGCGATTACTACTACCAGTCGCGCCTCGGCAATCGCCTGTTCGACCTCGACCTGGGGCCTGTCGCGCGCGCATGCGCGAGTGCATCCACCCCTCACGCCCAACGCGACATTGACCGCGTGCTGACGCAGGCCGGCGCTCCCGGCTTCGCCGGCGCGTGGCTGCGCCATCGCGGCCTCGGCTGGGCCGCCGACCTGCTGCCGTCCGCTCCGGCGGCAGCTTCCTTTCTCGCTTCTCAACCGCTGGAGGTTTCGCCATGATGACCAAGCCCCGTTTGCTCTCTGTCTCACTCGCTGCTGTGCTGTCGGTATCGCTGTTGGCCGTGCAGCCCGCATCCGCGCTGACGGTGTTCGACCCGTCCAACTTCGTGCAGAACACGCTGACCGCCGTGCGCACGCTGGAACAGATCAACAACCAGATCAACCAGCTCCAGAACGAGGCGCAGATGTTGATGAACCAGGCCAGGAACCTGGCAAATCTCGACTTCAACATCGTCAACCGCCTGCGCTCGACGCTCGCCACCACCGAGCGCCTGATCGCCGAGGCGCGCGGCTTGGCCTACGACGTGCAGAGCATGGATGCCACGTTCGCCCGCCTGTACCCGGAACAGTACGCCTCCACCATCAGCGGCGACCGCATGGCACAGGATGCCCGCGAACGCTGGCAGAACACCTTGAACGGCCTGCACACCGCGATGCGGATGCAGGCGCAGGTGTCGCAGAACCTCGCCCAAGACGAAAGCGCGCTGGCCGACCTCGTGAGCCAGAGCCAGTCGGCCACCGGCGCGCTGCAAGCGATGCAGGCGACGAACCAGCTCCTGGCTTTGCAGGCCAAGCAGTCGATCCAGGCGCAGCAGCTCCAGATCACGCAAGACCGGGCCGCTTCGCTGGAACTGGCGCGGCAAGCGGCGGCTATGGAGCGCGCCCGCGAAGTGCGGCGGCGCTTCCTCGGCACCGGCACGCCGTACACGCCGCAGTCCGTCAACTTCTACAACAACTGACCGGAGGCGGCCATGCGATGCGCTTCCGTCCTGCTGGCCGTGCTGCTGACCGCGTGCGGCCAGCAGCCGGCCGAGAACCTGGCCGACGCCCTGGCCGCAGATCCGGTGCGGCTCAAGGCGTTGCGCGGGCAATGCGCGGTCGACCGGCAGGCCATGGGCGAGGATGCCTGCCGCGCCGCCGCCGAAGCCTTCCGGCGGCGCTTCTTCGCCGGCCATACCGGGCCGGATGAATACAACTCGCTGGCTGAACTCCCGCCGATTCCGCCGAGCTTCGATACGCCCGCAGATGAATTGCCAGAGGGCGCCGTTCCGCTCACTCCGCCCGAGGATTCGCCATGAACGACGTGACCATCATCGACCGTTTCCTCGATACGTTCTCGCGCTACATCGACTCGGGCTTCGGCTTATTGCAGGGCGAAGTGGCATTTCTCACCGCCACGCTCATCGTCATCGACATGACGATCGCTGGCCTGTATTGGGCCATGAGCCACGCCACCGGCCAGGGCGACGACGTGATCGCCAAGCTGCTGCGCAAGGTGCTCTATGTCGGCGCGTTCGCCTACATCATCGGCAACTTCAACTGGCTGGCGAGCATCGTGTTCCGCTCGTTCGCCGGCTTGGGAATCACCGCTACCGGCTCGGCCATCACGATGGAGAACTTTCTTCAGCCGGGCCGGCTGGCGAAGACCGGCATCGACGCAGCCGCGCCGATTCTGGAACAGATCGGGGACATGGCTGGGTTCCCCGAGGTGTTCGTGAACATCGACCCTATCGTGGTTCTGTTCATCGCCTGGCTGGTGGTGATCCTCTGCTTCTTCGTGCTGGCCGTACAGCTTTTCATCACGCTGATCGAGTTCAAACTGACTACGCTCGCCGGCTTCGTCTTGATCCCGTTTGCACTCTGGAACAAGACCTCGTTCCTCGCGGAAAAGGTGCTAGGCAACGTGGTGTCGTCAGGCATCAAGGTCTTGGTGCTGGCCGTCATCGTCGGCATTGGTTCCGGGCTGTTTGCCGAGTTCCAGGTACATCCCGACGAACCATCAATCGACCACGCGCTGGTCGTGATGCTGGCCTCGCTCGCGCTGCTGGCGCTGGGCATTTTCGGCCCCGGTATCGCCACCGGCCTGGTGTCCGGTGCGCCACAGCTTGGTGCGGGCGCGATGGCTGGTGCTGCGGTCGGGGCTGTCGGCACCGGCGTTGCCATCGGAGCCGCCGCAACGGGAGTGGGCGGCGCCGTCATGGCTGGGGCACGAATGGCCCCGGCGGCCGCAAAGCTGGCCGGTGCCGGCGCGCGTGCCGCGACTTCGGCGGCCGGCAGTGCCCGATCGGCGTTCCAGGCCGGTTCCGCTGCGGCCGGCGGCGGTGCCAAGGGCGCGGCGGCTGGCCTCGGCAATGTCGCCAAGACCGGCGCACAAGCCGCAGGCCGCAGCGTCACCTCTGGTGCTTCCGCTGTTGGGCAGAAGGTGGCCGACTCCTTCCGCGCTGGCTGGAACGGCACAGAAGCCGGCAGCGACGGTGCTGGCCGCGGCCAGACCGCAGACGGCACCGCAGGCTCGCAGAAGCAAGAGCAACCGGCCTGGGCCAAGCGGATGCACCGCCGCCAGCAGGCTACCCATGCCGCGACCACTGCCGCCCACACGCTGCGCGGGGGCGACGGCGGCGGCTCCGGGCAAGGCCCGAGCCTGCGGGATTCCGATACCTAACCTTCAAGGAGAACACCCATGCGATTCAAACGACCGCAGGTGCGCTACGCCGATACGCCGCAGCCTGCCACCCCGTATCAAGCCGCCGCCCAGGTGTGGGACGACCGTATCGGCTCCGCCCGCGTGCAGGCGAAGAATTGGCGCCTGATGGCCTTCGGCTGTCTAGTGCTCGCGCTGTTGATGGCCGGCGGCCTGGTGTGGCGCTCGGCGCAGTCCATCGTGACGCCCTATGTCATCGAGGTCGATCAGGCCGGGCAGGTGCGCGCTGTAGGTAAGGCCGCTACGCCGTATCGGCCCGGCGACGCGCAGATCGCGCACCACCTGGCGCGCTTCGTGACGCTGGTTCGCTCGCTGTCCATCGACCCCATCGTGGTGCGGCAGAACTGGCTCGATGCCTACGACTACACCACCGACAAGGGCGCGGCGGTGCTCAACGACTACGCCCGCACCAATGACCCATTCGCCCGCATCGGCAAGGAATCGGTAACGGTGCAAATCACCAGCGTGGTTCGCGCCAGCGACACGTCTTTCAACGTGCGCTGGACAGAGCAGCGCTATGTCAACGGTGCGCCCGCCGGCACCGAACGCTGGAACGCCGTGCTTTCGACCGTCCTGCAAACCCCGCGTACTGAACAGCGCTTGCGCAAGAACCCATTGGGTATCTACGTCAACGGCCTGTCATGGAGCCGCGAACTGGATTCTTCCGAAGGAGCCAAACCATGAAACTTCGTTTCTGCCTTTACGTTTTTCCTTTGACGCTGCTGGCCCTCGCGGGCTGCGCCTCGCAGGGCAAGCCGCCGCCGTCCATCTCGCTCGACGAGCCGGTGCTGGCCCAGCCATTGCCCGAACCGCCCAAGCCCGTCGAAGTCGTCGCCGTCCCTGAACCGCTGGCGCTGCCGGCGCAGTTGAAGCCGCTGCCGGAACTCGATGAGGCCCCCGTTGCGCCGGAGCCGGCCGACGAAAAGGTGCGCGTTTCCCGTGCCAATGCAGAAGCGCGTATCGCGCCTACCCGTGAGGGCTACGTCAACGCGATTCAGGTGTGGCCGTTCACCGATGGCGCGCTTTATCAGGTCTATGCGTCGCCGGGGCGCGTGACGGTGGTTTCGCTTCAACCGGGCGAGGAACTGGTGACGGTCGCCGCCGGCGATACCGTGCGCTGGATCGTGGGCGACACGTCCAGCGGCGGCGGGGCCGATCTGCGCGTCAATGTGCTGGTCAAGCCCATCCGTTCCGGCCTGAAAACCAATCTCGTCATCACCACCAGTCGGCGCACCTACCTGCTGGAGCTGACCTCGACCGAGAAGGCATGGATGGCGTCGGTATCCTGGGACTACCCGAAAGACCGGATGCTCGCGTTGCAGCGCCAGGCGCAGGCTGCGCAGGCGACAACGCCTGTCGATACGGGCCTGTCGCTGGACAAGATCCGCTTCCGCTACGCGGTATCGGGCAGCAACCCGCCGTGGAAGCCGCTACGCGCCTTCGATGATGGAGAGAAGGTCTATATCCAGTTTCCGGCGGGCATCGCCCAGGGCGAGTTGCCGCCGCTGTTTGTCATCGGCGCGCAGGGCGACGGGCAATTGGTGAACTACCGTTTCCGCGCGCCGTACTACGTCGTGGATCGCCTGTTCGGCGCGGCCGAACTGCGGCTGGGCGGCGACGGCGGCGACGTGGTGCGGATCGAGCGCACCGATGGCGTTGCGCGGAGGAACTGACCATGAGCCAGGATGACACTCCCGACCTTGCCGCGCCGCAGGCGGCGGGCAAGATCGCTCCCGAGGCGGTCGCGCTTCGCGCCCAGCCGCGCCCGGTCACGCGCCTGAATCGGCGCACGCTGGCCATCCTCGCCGGCGTCCTGGCGGTGGCCGTGCTCGGCGCGGTGATGTGGTCGCTGCAACCTCAGCGGCGCGGTGCGGGCGAGCAGACCGAGCTTTACAACGTCGATCGTGTCTCGAAGTCTGAAGGACTGGATGCGCTGCCGACGGACTACTCCAAGCTGCCGCCGGCGTTGCCGCCTGCCGTTCCCGAACTGGGGCCGCCGCTGCCGGGCGATCTTGGCCCGGCCATCGTGAAGTCGCAGCAGCCGGCGCCGGCCCCC
>NZ_JBJHHG010000031.1:36268-43352 GCF_045257065.1 Enterobacter sp. PP-008-ECC_S150
GCCTACGCGGCCCCCGGCCACGACCCGAACGATGCTCTGCGCAAAGAAGCCGAAGCGGCCGCGGCCTCGTCCGTGTTCTTCCGCTCGGGAGGGCAGAATGCGGCGCCGGTGGCGCAGACACAGGTGGCCGCTGCGCCGGGCTTCGCCGCCAATGCGGTGTTTGACCCGCTGGCGGCCGGGCCGGTCTCCACGGCGGCCCAGCCTGCTGACCCGACAGCGGTGCAAAACCGGCAAGACCATAAAGAGGCTTTCTTGAAAGGTGGCTCCACTGAAACCCGTAATTCCGGCAATCTGACCCTGCCAACTTCGCCGTATCAGGTCATGGCCGGAACGGTGGTCGCAGGTGCCTTGGTGACGGGGATTAAGTCGGACTTGCCCGGCGACGTGATCGCCACGGTGACGGAGCCGGTCTATGACACAGCCTCCGGGCGCTTCCTGCTGATTCCGCAGGGTTCGCGCATCCTGGGCAAATACAACAGCCAGGTCAGCTACGGGCAGAGCCGCGTTCAAGTCGTCTGGAACCGGATCATCCTGCCGGACACGTCTTCGCTCACGCTCGACAACCTGGCCGGCACCGACCCAGCCGGCTATGCCGGGCTGGAGGACGATGTGGACTACCACTGGGGCCGCATCTTTGCCGGTGCGGCACTCACCACGCTGCTGGGCGTCGGTGCCGAGCTGGCCGCGCCGGAGAACCGGCAGGATGGTGATCGCGTCATCATCGCTGGGCGCGACAGCGCGCAGGACAGCATCAATCAGGTCGGCCAGGAGATGACCCGGCGCAACCTCAACATCCAGCCGACCTTAACGCAACGGCCGGGCCTGCCGGTTCGCATCATCGTCAACCGGGATCTGGTGCTGCGGCGGTACCAGCCGCTGTTCTTCAACCGGGGGACTTCACGATGAGCACGACCAAGAAGCTGCGGCTCGGCCCGCTGCCGAAGACCGAGAGCACCAAGCTGACTTTCGTTTGCCCGACCAGCTTGAAAGCCGACCTCGACCGCTACGCCGCGCTACACGCGCAGGCGTATGGCGAGGCCGTTGATGCGGCGACGCTGATCCCGCATATGCTGGAAGCGTTCATGGCGGGGGATCGAGGATTCAGGAAGGGCACGGCGACCCGCAGCACACCACCGAAGCCGCCATGATTGCACCGCATGCTATTCAACGGCATCCATCGAACGCGCAGCCCAGGCTGCGCGTTCTTCATTCTGGATGCCGCCGAGCCTGTTGGGCTATGATGATGCGACAGGCCCGCCGTTCCTCGGCAATCCAGCACTACACAGTGCGATGCGGCTTTCTCTCCCAACGCTCCTATGTCGCTCCTAGCCGACAACGCCGCTCTTCTTCTAAGCGGCCCCGAAAGGAGCTAACCTACTGTCCCATATACGGTTTCAAGTCCTTCTTGATTTGCGCGAAAGACTTGACACCGGCACTTTTTTGTGTCTATGCCTATGTGCACCTGTTGTTTACGCATCGGTTCTTTAGCCGTTGCTGTATCTGCATAATGGTGGCTCAGGCGGGGCAGCCTTCGGGCTGGCCGGTTCCCTTGAAGGCCGGTTTCTCACCCCCGTCTGGGCTACCACCCGAGCGTGAGAACTCCGGTGGTGGCGATTACCGCTACTTCAAGGAGGTTGCCCTTATGGCTACGACCCTCACCCCGTCACACCCTCAATTCGTCTTTGTGTTTGCCGCCGTTCGTCGCGCAGACCGTAAACCCCGTATTTGTATGCTCCGCACTGTTGCCGGTGATGAACACGCCGCACGCCTGTCCCTCGTTCGCGATTACGTCCTCTCATTCGCTGGCCGTCTGCCGGTTGCGGAGGTGCGCGCATGAGACACACCACCATTACCGCCCGTGACCTCGAATGCCTTGAGCACATGCGCAACGTCGGCCAGCTCGTCAACGAGCTGATGCAGGTGCAGGACTGCGCCACCGTTCGTCGTGACCCTGCGCAGCAGTCGCAACTCACCTCCGTGATTTACCTTATGACCGCCCAGCTCGACGGCGTGGTAGAGCGCTGCAATCAGCGCTGGCTGACCGGGGAGGGCAACGTATGAAAAAGCCATTACCGCCCGTATTACGCGCCGCGCTATATCGGCGCGCCGTGGCCTGTGCATGGCTGACCCTGTGCGAACGCCAGCACCGCTATCCGCACCTCACCCTTGACGCGCTGGAAAGCGCCATTGCCGCCGAGCTGGAGGGCTTCTACCTGCGCCAGCACGGCGAGGAAAAAGGCCGCCAGATTGCCTGTGCACTGCTGGAAGATTTAATGGAAGCCGGACCACTCAAAGCCGCGCCGTCGCTGTCCTTCCTCGGGCTGGCCGTGATGGATGAACTCTGCGCCCGTCACATGCAATCGCCTGTTGTGCACTGAGGGAGAAAATAACGATGAAAATGAACGTAACAGAGACGGTAAAACAGGCGTGCGGCCACTGGCCGCGCATTCTCCCGGCGCTGGGTGTGAAGGTCATTAAAAACCGCCATCAGGCCTGTCCGGTGTGCGGCGGCTCTGACCGTTTCCGCTTTGACGATAAAGAGGGGCGAGGGACGTGGCTCTGTAACCAGTGCGGCGCGGGGGATGGCCTGAAACTGGTCGAAAAGGTGTTCGGTGTAAAACCATCAGAGGCAGCCCAAAAGGTGAACGCCGTGACCGGCAACCTGCCACCGGTTGCCCCGGAAGTGATTGCGGCCGCAGAGGCTGAAACGGAGGCTGACCGCCAGGCGGCGGCCGCGCTGGCCGTCAGGCTCATGGAGAACACCCGACCGGCCAGCGGCAACGCCTACCTGACCCGCAAGGGCTTCCCCGACCGGGAATGTCCGGTACTGACGTCGATGCATAAAACCGGCGGCGTGACGTTCCGCGCCGGTGATGTGGTTGTCCCGCTGTATGACGATACCGGCGCGCTGGTAAACCTTCAGCTTATCAGTTCTGACGGTCTCAAACGCACCCTGAAAGGCGGGGCGGTAAAAGGAGCGTGCCATACCATCGAAGGGAAAAAACAGGCCGGAAAACGCCTGTGGATAACGGAGGGCTATGCGACCGCGCTTGCCGTGCATCACCTGACCGGCGAAACCGTCATGGTGGCGCTGTCGTCCGTGAACCTCCTTTCTCTGGCGAGCCTTGTCCGCCAGAAACACCCGGCCTGTCAGATTGTCCTCGCCGCCGACCGTGACCTTAACGGTGACGGCCAGAACAAAGCCGCTGCGGCCGCAGGAGCCTGTGAGGGCGTTGTTGCCCTGCCGCCGGTGTTCGGTGACTGGAATGATGCGTTTATGCAGCACGGCGAAGAGGCCTCGCGGAAAGCCATTTATGACGCCATCCGGCCACCGGCGCAAAGCCCCTTTGATACCATGAGCGAGGCGGAGTTTACCGCCATGAGCGCCAGCGACAAGGCTCTGCGGGTGCATGAGCATTACGGCGAAGCGCTGGCGGTGGATGCGAACGGACAGCTCCTGTCCCGCTATGAAAACGGCATCTGGAAAAATATCCCGGCCGCCACTTTTTCACGGAATGTGGCTGACTTATTCCAGCGCCTGCGCGCCCCGTTCTCATCCGGGAAAATTGCCTCGGTGGTGGAGACCCTGAAACTGATTATTCCGCAGCAGGCCGCACCGGCACGGCGTCTGATTGGCTTTCGCAACGGGGTACTCGATACCCAAAGCGGCATATTCAGTCCACATCATAAATCGCACTGGCTACGCACACTGTGCGACGTGGATTTTACCCCGCCGGTAGAAGGCGAAATGCTGGAGACTCACGCGCCGAACTTCTGGCGCTGGCTCGACCGGGCGGCCGGTAAAAATCCACAAAAGCGCGACGTGATACTCGCTGCGCTGTTTATGGTGCTGGCGAACCGTTACGACTGGCAGCTATTTCTCGAAGTCACCGGTCCGGGTGGCAGCGGTAAAAGTATACTGGCCGAAATCGCGACCCTGCTCGCCGGAGAGGATAACGCCACGTCGGCCGATATTGACACGCTGGAAGACCCGCGCAAGCGTGCCTCCCTGATTGGCTTCTCGCTAATCCGTCTGCCTGACCAGGAAAAATGGAGTGGTGACGGCGCAGGACTGAAGGCCATCACCGGCGGCGATGCAGTTTCAGTTGACCCGAAATACCAGAATCCTTACTCAACGCATATCCCGGCGGTGATTCTGGCCGTGAACAATAACCCAATGCGCTTCACTGACCGCAGTGGCGGTGTGTCGCGTCGCCGGGTGATTATTCATTTCCCGGAGCAGATTGCCCCGGAGGAACGCGACCCGCAGCTCAGGGATAAAATTGCGCGCGAGCTGGCCGTCATCGTGCGCCAGCTTATGCAGAAATTCAGCGACCCGATGACCGCCCGCGCACTGCTCCAGTCGCAGCAGAACTCTGACGAGGCACTCAGCATCAAGCGTGATGCTGACCCGACGTTTGATTTTTGTGGCTATCTGGAAATGCTGCCGCAGACCAACGGAATGTTTATGGGTAATGCCAGCATTGTCCCGCGTAATTACCGTAAGTATCTCTATCACGCGTATCTGGCCTATATGGAGGCTAACGGATACAGGAACGTGCTCAGCCTGAAAATGTTCGGGCTGGGGCTGCCCATGATGCTGAAAGAATACGGCCTGAATTATGAGAAGCGGCACACAAAGCAGGGGATACAGACCAACCTGTCGCTGAAAGAAGAAAGCTACGGCGACTGGCTGCCGAAATGCGATGAACCCGCAGCGACATAACCCACTCCAGACCGGCTACAGCCGGTCTTTTTCTTTCCGGCAATTGCCATAAGGTGAACAATCTACTGTTCACCCTTCACCGTATATTCACTCTGTATCACTATGAAATTATTGATAAAAAAGCAAAGGTGAACAGTGTGAACAGTAAAACCGGAAAAAACTTTTTATCCCCCTTGTATCGCCTGACCGGGCGCCCCCGGAACGAGCAAAACAAACAAAGGTGAAGAGTCGACTGATCACCCTTCACCGACTCATCACCACTTAACTGCATGATATAAAATTAAAAATAACCGAGGTGAACAGTGTGAACAGTTAAATGCAAAAAAACTTTTTTGTGGGGATTGAGTTCCGGTTAGGATCCGGATTTCGGATCCTAACCGAATAGGGCGTTAATCTTTAATTTATTAGCAATATCAATTGGCTAAGTTTGATATGCTCAAAAAATTCGTTGGGGGCACAAAAGGGGGCATATTACTTGTTTTTCAATTTAAAAATGTTACATTTCAGTGGGTTATATTATGATTTGAGTCCGGCCTTCGCACCATCGGAACATCAATAGACGTCAACGGAAGTCTTTTTTTGTGTCTGAAATCTGTGTTCCACAAGGCTTTACCCGCTTTCCTCCTCTAACTATAGGCACCTAACTCAACCCACATCAACAAGCTTGTGAGTATACTAATGAGTATATTTACCGATTCGATATTGCTTGTATACTCACGAGATTCCAATGGAAGGAGGACCATTATGGCCCTGTTCGTTCTGCGAAACCTGATGAGAAAGAGTATTCACTTGTTGACGGCGACGGCATGTCCTTACTTGTAAAACCTAGCGGTTCAAAGTATTGGCGATTTCGTTTCCGTTTTGGTGGTAAACAACATTTGATGGCGTTCGGCGTTTACCCGGATGTTTCGCTGGCGGATGCCAGGAAGAAAAGGGAAGAGGCCAGAAAGCTGGTAGCTGCTGGTATCGATCCTCGTGAGCATAAACGTGCTGTGAAAGAAGAGCAGGCGAAAGAGATTATTACTTTCGAGAAGGTTGCCAGAGAGTGGCTCACTACCAATCAGAAGTGGTCAGAAGATCATGCTAATCGTGTAAAAAAGAGCCTAGAGGACAATATCTTCCCGGCAATTGGTACTCGCAATATTGCTGAACTGGGTACCCGCGATCTGTTAACTCCTATTAAAGCTGTAGAGACATCCGGACGTCTTGAGGTGGCTTCCCGCCTTCAACAGCGCACGACGGCTATCATGCGTTATGCAGTGCAAAGCGGGCTGATTGATTACAACCCAGCTTAGGAGATGGCGGGGGCGGTTGCTTCCAGTAATCGACAGCATCGTCCGGCGCTGGAGTTAAAGCGCATCCCTGAGTTATTTGAGAAAATAGACGGCTATACCGGCAGGCCGCTAACCCGCTGGGCAACGGAACTCACTCTGCTTATCTTTATTCGCTCCAGTGAGCTACGTTTTGCTCGCTGGTCAGAGATCGATTTTGAAACGTCAATGTGGACCATCCCGCCCGAGCGAGTGCCTATTCCCGGCGTGAAACATTCTCAGCGAGGCTCAAAGATGCGTACACCTCATCTGGTGTCGATTTCAAAGCAGGCGCTGGCGATATTGAAGCAGATAAACAGTTTTGCGGCAAACATGAACTCATTTTTATTGGCGATCTCGATCCGCGTAAGCCCATGAGTGAGAACACGGTGAACAGTGCGCTAAGGGTGATGGGCTATGACACCAAGGTGGAGGTTTGCGGTCACGGTTTTCGTACGATGGCCTGTAGTTCGCTAATTGAGTCAGGGCTATGGCCGAAGGATGCGGTAGAACGGCAAATGAGCCATATGGAACGCAATTCGGTGCGGGCGGCGTATATCCATAAAGCAGAACATCTGGATGAACGCAAGCTAATGTTGCAGTGGTGGGCGGATTTTTTGGATGCAAACCGGGAGAAGGGGATTACGCCGTTTGACTATGCGAAGGTAAATCGGGGCAATGTCTAGCATATGTGTTTAATAAAATAAAACTAATCAGCCATCCTCCTTTAGGAGGATGGCTGATGGTCTTTACTGGAAGTAGTGTTTCTGTGACCACCGAAACGATTACCCCTCATCAGCAATAATAACTACGCAAATTTGTTAGTAACTAGAGTCATAATCAGGTTATTCCTGATTATGACTGAAGCATATTCGGGGTCAGGGTCAGTCCATTACTAACTGAAGATTGTATCTAATCCTGAGGGCAGTGACCTGCCCCCAGTATTAGATACAACTATCAGTTAGTAATGTCGGTTTGTTTACCTTCACATTTTTCATTTCGCCACCGTGCTGCAAACTCTGATGGCGTCTGATAATTCAGTGCTGAA
>NZ_JBJHHG010000032.1:0-39638 GCF_045257065.1 Enterobacter sp. PP-008-ECC_S150
AACGGCTCGATGACAGCGGTCATATTCTGCCATGGCAGAATCTGCTCCATGCGGGAGAGGAAAATCTCTTTTCGGGTCTGACGGCGCTTAGTGCTGAATTCACTATCGGCGAAGGTGAGTTAATGGCTCATGATGTCCCTCTGGGATGCGCTCCGGATGAATATGATGATCTCATATCAGGAACTTGTTCGCACCTTCCCTAGACTTAACGATGTTAAAATTTTGGTTGTATTAAAATCCTCCTGCGAAAGTGAAATCATCCATGTATTATCTTTATGATAGTCGGTGATATAAATAAAATGAGATGTAAAAGGCGTTGAGTGATTGAACTCTCCTAAGTTCCATCCATACTGTCTCACTGTATTTGAGCTAAGTTCTTTGTCGGTAATGTTCATAATTCATACCTTTCGATAAAGTCTGTAATGATAATTAGCTATCTCAAAGGCCCAGAACAACTCTTGAAATAACCTCACTCGAAGAATTTATCATATTGAACACCCCTACCTAATAACCTTGCCGACTTAATAAATCACAATAGCCCTCCCCTGTCATTTTAAAACGCTACTTGAATTTTTGATAGCTTATAGTTGTTTTACGTTCTTTGTGATACTCATATGTCATCTTCTCTTTCCAGTACCAATCTTGTAAATCCTGCAAGTCTAGCCCATTTTTCTCACGTATGCTTTCGTGTAATTCGCTAAGCGCGAGTTTATCATTAGGTTTATAAATGGCTAATTTTTCTTCAAATAAATCCAGCCAACGTTTCCCCATCTTTCGACGCAAAACAAACACCATCGTGATAATTGTACTGAAATGCACAGCAATTAGTTCCAACTTATGCGATTGCTGACCAGATAAAATTACTATTGTAACAACAGGGATGGCCGTATATAAAGCAATCAAAGCGACCATAAGTTGATATGGTTTTTCCCGTATTACCATGTCCATGGGTAAACCAGAGGACGCTACTGCTTGCCAAAATCTTAAATACCTTCCGATGGACTTAAACCTTTTCCCGTTTTTATGCATAAACCTGTTTTTATTTACTATCATGTTAGACCTCTATTTTTCTGTAATTCTAGAAGAATGTTACCTTAACCCTTAACAGGGATAACACCGCATGTATTATCTCCATAATCAAAGCGCAGGGCCGGTAATAAAAAGTACCATACCATCGATGTGTAGTTCGTTCAGTGCATCCCTGTCCGTGGATAGCTTTCTAATGTTGTCAGGAGTTGCATCAATCGGGTATAAATCTTGCGTCAGTTTGACGAGATTCTTCTCAGTGCAGGTAAGACCGCCTTCAGCGAGAGTGCGCAGGTAATCACTAAACACGACTTCTTTTTCATCAGAGGTAAGTCGCTCGAAGTACCCCATATGTTCGGACGTGAAATTCTCATCTGCAATACTTCTCACTACTGAGATGATATCCGACCTTATGACCAACTCCCGCACCGCAGCATAAAAAATCCTGCCGTAATGTCCTGACACGTTTTCCTTTGCGAGCCACCAGCGCTCATCCGTGGTAACGGGTACTGTGGTCGGGGATGCCAGTAGCAGAACGGGGCTTAAACCGGATCGCGATAACCCTTCAGCAAAAGCTTCTTCAGGAAGACTGCTAACAGGCTTGCCTTGATAACGTGCTTCTACCATCTATGCTTCTCCTTTCTGATGTAGGCATGACTGCCTTCTATTTAAGCAATCAGTAAACCGGATTGAGCTGAGCAACGTTATCCTTCTCCCATCATTGCTTGCCACTTTTACCATAAGCGCCAAACAATTAGCCCCATTATTCCGGTTGTAAACTGAACCTTAACACTAACCAGTATGAATCGGTCATCTGGGGCAAAGTGTCCACCGGGTTGAAGTAGCCAGGTTGTTAGCGGCGGATGGAAAGCCAGTACGAATCCGTAAACTATAAAAGCCAAGCTCAGTAAAAGAAGGAGCATGCGCCCAATACGTTTGAGTTGATAAGATAAACTCGCGCTAGTTTTTCGTGGGGGTACGATATGGTCTTTCAACACTGTCTCCTTGCCAGCAAATGCCGAAGCGCTGGCATAAAGATTAAACAATTTTTATGCCAGTTACTCCGGCGAGATGGGTGATAATCCTCGTTGCCATCATAAAGCCTTATCTCTTTCAAATTTGAGCGATAAGGGGTCTTTGAGCCTGTAATGGCTTTTTGTTTGATGTTTTGATGGCACCTGCCCCCGCGTTTTACCATGACCGAAGTACATAGCGGCTCACACCTTCTGCTGGCTGTTGCCACTCGCTATTCTCCGTTGACGGTCTGAGGCGCGTCGAGCCCCGGGAGATGTTTTTCATCGCCTGCTCAAGAGTGTCCATCCTGTAGGTTTTGATGTTCACCCCTTCTTCAGAAATAGGCCCCAGCAGTTCCGTAACCTCACGCTCACCCTGATAAATATCGACCCACTGTGTAATATTCACCTTATCACCATTCGCATCAATGCCACGTCGGTTAAAGTGGTCAATTTCAAACTCACACACGGTTACCGGTACCAGCCCCTCCGGGCGCGGATACCCGAGTATTTCATCAAAACCAGGTTCCCCTTCATCAGTGACCAGATCAGGCGTCAAATAGAGTTTTCCGTTACGGGAAAAATGCGCAACATGGCAGGACCACTGGTCATTTAACATCGTTGGCATGCTTGTGAACATTCCTGAATACCACCGTCTGGCATTATCAACTGATTTGGTGACGAGGATTTCATCTGGTACTTCCCCGTTGTCCATGGTGTAAAAACTGAGAGACAGAGCGGTATTTCTGCGTGAAAGTAGCTTTTCTTTATTGACCTCTTTATTTTCAAATTTGGACAGGTATTCCTCAAGGAACAGCGCCTGCAACTCGGGTGTCGGCGCTTTCTGATAAAACCAGTCGGCCAGGTCTTTAGTGCCAATATAGATGAGGCTGGCTTTACCTTTTTCGCTCTTGACCGCAACAGGAGCCATTAGGCTTACTTGCTGTACGTACTCACTGGTTTCATTGATACTTTCATAGGCCTCAATCCACTGGCCAAGCAGATTGGTGTAAATCACCGGATCGTTCAGCTTTAAAAACTGCTTAAGAGCCTGAGCGCCACGGGAGCATGTATCAAAATAACGCTGCTTCTCTTCGAAGCTTTTGAAAGCAGTCTTTTTGCCCGACCATGTGGCCACCAGCTGTTCATCTTCGAACAGGGTGTTTTCAGCTGGTAAGAAGTGTTTCATTTTCGCAAAACGTTGATGAGTGACGTTTAAGACATTTCGGGATGTAGCAAGTACCATTCGATGAACCCAGGCATGCCCTTCCATCCGGTTGTCGCATTCAAAATTTGCTGGTGCGGCATATGCAACAAGTTTCCCTGAAGCATTTACCGATAACCTGACCAGCTCATAGCCTTTGCTGCTAATAAAATTACGAACCCCGGGAAGATGTTTGAGCCCCACATCAGCGAGCATATAGAGCTGGTTCAGGAGCTCTTTGGAGCCCTTCTCTGTACTCATGGCAGCTTCCAGCGTCGCCCCCCTGTTATCAGCTCGCCAGGCTACAATGCATCGATCTATCAACTCTGATCTCAGATTAGGCTGGCCAATATTTCCATCGGCCAGAGCCTGGCTCAGCATCTGCCGGTAAGGTTCTTCTGCCTCACGCTCGGCACGAATATAATTTAAAGCCATCTTGAAGAAGCGAATGTAAAACAGGTGATTAGACCTGAATTTACGTCTGTGAATGTACCATTCGAGCTCCTCCGCTTTAATGGTATCCATGCACAGGAAACCCAGTTCAGCATCATTCCTGCTGGACTCCTTAAATAAAGACAAATTCACCTTACAATTGAAATCTCGATCCGTTGAGTATCTGTTTACTGTTGCGTTGACACAGATATCGTCTCCCTGACGGAATGCAATAACCGGCTCATAGTTTTTATGGGTTCTCCCAAGCCATTTATAGCCAGAGTAGCTGTTGTCTTCCTGAACTGCTCCTGGTGCTGTCACTGGGTTCATCAACGAATCCCAGTTGCACATTACCCGGGATCCGGACTGAAGGCATGAGTTTGCCTGTTCAAGATAACTTTGCAGAGACGGCCGTGTCTCAGCCATACCCAAAAGGCCAGAACCGTCTTTGTCGTGCAGAAATTGGAAGTACCGTTCCTGGAACTCAAGGCTCAGAAAACTGTAAGGGGTATTGGTATCATAGAAATCACCAAATAGTTTGAGCCGGTGATCGAGGCCGCAGATAAGGATCAGGAAACGACGGTAGTGAAGTGCCATAAGATCATGCTGCTTCAGTCGGTCGGTATAACTGACGTCCTCAAACTTTATGGTGCTGCCATCAATCCCCTGGAAATGTGCTTCCTGTTCGCTGGCGGAAGGGAATAGCTGCGAAGCCCCAAGATGGCTTTCTACCGAAGAGTAAACCTGATGAATATTTTGACCGTCCCGGACCAGAAGGAATACAACCCGGTTCCTGTCATTGCGGACATGATTTTCCCAGGGATCGCGGTAATCGATATAACGTCGTGTTGTGGCCATACATACGATGGAACGTTCGGACGGAAAAATCTGCTCCACCAGCCCGGGGCTGGTTCGTAAAGTTTCATGAAATTTTTCCATATCAGAGAAGTCGAACCAGCTATCGAGATCGCACCATACGGCCAGCTCTTCATCCACCATCAGCTTTGCCTGAACGACCTGGAGCGGGAGGTGTGATGGAGCGGATTCACCCTTCACGATATTCACTACCTCAACGTCTTTGCCGGTATACAGTTCCAGACTGCCAACGCCATCGTGGATTTTCTTCACATATTCCATGGCTTCTTCTGTAGTGGCCAGACTTGCCGCTGCAACTTCCTCGAAATAGGGCAGCATTCTTTTGCTGGCATTAGCGATTGCCTGCGTTCGTTGTGTGATGATTTTGCTGATGGCTGTGCTGATCTGCCCTTCTTTTAAGGCCGCTTCTCTGATTTGTTCAATGCGGGTATCTGAAATACCAGAGGACAGAGCATTTTGAACTGATCCAATCGCCAGTGAGGTTACCGCCTGCTGCTCTTGTGGGGGCACTAACGCAACGCTAAGGCCCGTCACAGGGTTTTCACGGTCATCTGTACCTAATTGCTCAATCGCAAGGTCACGGAGCCCCTGAGCATCGCTCACGAGGGCTGTAAGCGATGCCTGTAGGCTATTCACTTCTTCCTGAGCTTGTCTGAGTTCAGCATCCCGGATTACCTTATGGTCGGGTTCAAATACAAAACTGGACAGAAAATCCTTAACCAGGAAGCGATGCTCTCGCATTTCTTTGCCACGTTCCCTACGGTTGCCGCTGCTGTCTTCAGTGACAATAGCTACAGTCTGACCGTAAACGCGGGGATGGGCGCGTAGAATCACTGTGTGCAGCTTATCTTCAACGTAACGCAAAGACGTAATGAGCAGCGTATCCCCTGCCACAATACCCTCTTCAGGGATGCTGTCAGTGGACGTCCAGTACTGACCCGCCAGCAAAGAATGAAATCGCTCTAAACGGTCAATGTTATTTTTGCTGACCAGGTCACCCATATACCTTTCCTTCCAGATTCGTATGTTAGGTGAATCATACCAGATTGCACTTACCGTCTAATAACTCAAAAAACACCAACTTCGGCATTCACTAGAAATGAATCCGTCCACTATTATTCATTAATTAAATAGATTCTTAGATATGAATAGCGCATTGCTTTTAAAGCAGGTTTCGCAAAGGGTTAAAAAAGGCTTCTTAAGTGAAGCCTTTAATAATAAATGCTACTTATCTTCAGAGGGATACATTTCCCAGTATTTATTACGTACATTAACAAGGCAATGGTCTGCTGTTTCTGAAGCGCCTTTGTCGCGGTTTACAAAGGCTTCTGCAACTTCATCCAACTTATCCGGTACCGTATTTAATGGTAATGCCTGCTTCAGGTTGGTGGTTACCAGTTCCTTTGCTTTATCATGATTAAGTTCAGTTCGGATGCTTGCATCTTTACAAATATCATCAACCTTACCATCAAGAATAATGTTTGGGATAGGTTCGTTTTCAACTTTATGTGTAGTATTAGCAGAGGAGCCAAAAGCGACTGACATCATCGCACACAGCAGAATATTTTTTAATTTCATAGTTCACTCCATTATGACTATTGATATCTACTTATGAAGTATTAGTTATATCATGTTTGCCGTCAAAACATAGAACCCACTGTTTTGACTTTAAACATATCATGCTACAACGTTTTTTTGCACGTGACTTTAGTAGGCATGATTTATGAGGTTTCAGCAGGACGTCAGATTGTTGTCGATCCAGTATTGATGCAAGCCTACCGTCCATTTCTTCGATAAGGCCGAAAGTAAAAGCGCTAAACCACAGCAGTTACCAGGAGTAAAAATTCGTATGGGATCTGGAGAACCGACTTTAACACTCATAATGAACTCCAGAATGTTGCCATGGCATAGACTATTTCTAAGCCTGACGATATCTGCTTCAGGTTTTTTACCAGCGTCTATCTTTGCCAACATATTCTTCTCGGCTGGAAATGACAGTAATTCTATCGGCATCCCTTCCTGCTTAGCCTTTCGCATTAAAGCGTTACTCATTACTGACGTACCATCTAAGTCCACCAGTACAGGAACTGACTGCTGAACGTTAACAGTTGATTTCAACTTCAGCGTAACCCTGAGTGATGTTTCGATCCCATTCAGAAAGCTCGTACAGGCCGGTAACCATAGACCATGATGCAGCGCCTCGGTTGCTTGTTTAAAAAACCAGTCAATCACGGGGACAGTGCAATGCTCATAATAGTGATTTACCTCGCTGAACCTTGCCATATAAGCATCGTACTCAGCCTGGTCTTCAGGAGATAAAAAATTTGGTGGGAGGAGCATCAGAATCCTTTCATCCTAGCTTGTATACCTTCTTCGTAGGCCAGCTCGCCATTATCGGTAAAAGATGGTTTTTGATGTTTATGATAAAGCTTAATTTTTCGTCAGGCTTGATAGCGTTACCGGAGAGATTTGATCTTTTCTCTTCAACTCGCAATACTGTTTATACATACAGTACAAGAATTCGAGTGTAGCTATGTCTGTTATCCTTGAGCACATTAGCAACAAGCCTTACGAAATGGCACCTTTTTTCAGTGATTTACTAAGCTGTGGAGTGATGAGTCCGTGCGCCGGGCATGAAGATAATGAATTAAATTTGCATGAATATGTAGTCCGCAACCGCCCCTCAACCTTCTTTGTCAGGGCGGCGGGCCTCAGTATGATCAATGCCGGTATCAATGATGGAGCAATACTGGTTGTGGATCGGTCTTTAACAGCACGACACGGCTCTATCGTCGTTGCGCTGGTGGATGGAGAGTTTACGGTAAAGATCTTACACACGTATCCTGAGCTGCTTTTGATGCCTTCTAATCCAGCCTATAAGCCGATACGTGTAAATCCTGAATCCCTTGAGATATGGGGCGTCGTCACCTTTGCACTGAATCAGTTCAGCCATGTACATGCACGTTGATATTAACGGAGCCTATGCGGCATTTGAGTGTGCGATGGATCCCAAGCTGTCAAAAAAGCCGCTCATCATAGCCAGCAATAACGATTCGTCCGTCATTGCAATGAATAAACTGGCTAAAAGCGTTGGTATTAAGCGTGGGACCCCAATTTTTAAGTGCAGGGATTTGATTCAGCAACACCGGATCGAAGTCAGGAGCTCTAACTTTACTTTGTATGAAGACTACTCAAATCGCTTCCATGAAACGCTGGAAAGCTTCGCGCCTCAATCGAGTCGATATAGCATAGATGAAAATTTCATGTTATTGAAAAACATGAACAAGATAATAGATTATGAAGATTACGGCCGGTTGATCAGAAGTACACTTCTTCATAATCTGTCCCTTACCTGTGGTGTGGGTTGTTCAAGCACCAAAACCCTCGCTAAATTATGCACCTATGCGAGCAAACGATGGGCAGCTACAGGCGGGGTTGTAGTTTTGACTGATCAGGCCAGGATCAGGAAGCTCCTGAGCCTGATCAGTACCAGAGAAATATGGGGTATTGGTCGAAAGATTAGTGAACGCCTGTCGGCTTTCGGGATCATCACTGCCGGTGATTTTTATAATAGCGACGTTCGCTTTTTACGTAAAAGCTTTGGCGTTGAAATCGAGCGTACCTGGCGGGAACTGCATGGCGAACCATGTTTCCGGCTGCACGAGTCTCCTCCTGTCAGGCAACAGATTATCGTTTCCAGAAGTTTTGGTCAGCGCCTTAATGAGATAGGCAAGCTACATGAGGCAGTTTCATTTTTTACCGCCCGGGCGGCAGAGCAGCTGCGCAAGGATGGCTCGTGGACCCGTCAAATCACAGTCTTCATTCAGAGTAGCAATTATGCGCAAGGTGAAAACCGCTACAGCAATTGTGGTATCGAGCCGCTTACCGCTACACAGGACACCCGCGATCTGGTTGATGCAGCCATGACCATCCTGAACCGCATTTACAGACCCGGGATAGCGTATGCGAAAGCAGGGGTAATGCTCTCCGCTATGACTGACGGCACAGAGCAACTCAGCCTGTTTGATACTCGCCCGGCCAGGCCTGGCAGTCAGGCACTGATGAAAGTTATGGACCGGTTCAATAAAGAAAAGCGCGGAGCTCTGTTTTTACTGGGGGAAGGCATTCAACAGGATTTTCGTATGAAGCAGGCCATGCTATCACCGAGATATACGACCCGCTGGGATGAATTACTCGTTGTAAAAGCGTAGCGGCCATGACCGGCATGGCCGTACTCATCAAATGTGAAAGTAACTTTAGGCCCCGCGAGCTTTTTCGATTGCGCCCTGCAAAGTTGCTGCGTCCATAGCCCCGGGGATAAATGTGGTAGTCGCCGCATTCGGCTTTTTCATATTCATAATGATGAAACCGGGTGTGCCGGTGATCCCGAGCGCTTCGCCCAGCTGCATATTGCCGGAGATCACGTTTTCATACCGGTTTTTTTCCCTGTCAGAAAACGTGCTGTTAAACCCTGACTTTTCCACCACAGTATTAAAGTCAGTGAGTTCGAATTTGCGTTGAGAGGTCATGAAGGTATGAGCCACAGCCATCAGGTTGTTGTGGTACTTACGATAGGCTTCAGCACCGAAATTCTGATAGACGTGCAGACCCGTAGCGGCCCCCATGGCAGATACAGGTTTTGAACCGGCAAAAATCGGGAATTCTTTAAAGAAGAATTTTACATCTTTGCTCTGATTCATTACCGATTCAACAACAGGTGTAACCCGCATGCAGTAAATACACTGATAGTCGAAGAACTCGATTACCGCGACGTCGGCGTCATCAGGGCCGATGTTTGGCGTCTCCTTGGTATCCAGCAGAGCTGGCGCATATGGAATTATTCGTTCCACTGAGGCACTCACGTTCTGATTTTCCAGCGCCTTACCTGCTTCCACTAAATAATGGGGATTTTTTACCAGGTAAGTAGCGGCAATTTTGCCAATTTCTTCCTCACTGAGCACCTTCGGTTTAAAATAAGTTGCCGTGATTAACGCCGAGGCAGCGGTAGCAATAACCGCAGAAATTAAAATCGTGGCCATCGGTTTTAAATAAAATTCTTTAGACATAGCTACCTTTATGCTTTTCAGCCTGTTAGTTATTAACCTGCGATGGATTATACTGGCCCGGTAAATCGGAATTATTCGTGAAACAATGCTTTTTGGAGATTAAAGGATGATTAGGCAGGGCTTTATACTCACAACCGCAATGCTTTTGAGTGGATGCGGATATCATTTCGCAAACCAGGTAGATGCGTACGATCTAATGCCTCGTCCTGTTACAAATAAAAGGTTTCAGATAGTCCCTCCGGACGAAAGTATTCAGTCCAGAATGTTTTCAGGCCGTTTTGCTGATGGATTAGCAAAAAAAGGAGTCATTATTTCCACTCACCAGCCAGATTATGTGCTCAGGTTCCGAATCAGCAGCTCACAGGAGAACATGCAGTATAGCGAGCAGCTTCTTACTGGGGTGACAGGCTACGTTGTAGATAAAAAGACAACGAGAACTGACAAGCATGGCGAATTGCATACTGACTATGACTACAAGCCAGTCGATGGGGTAATAGGCACTGAGACGATGTCGCAGATGCACTATATGCGACAGCTGGATGTCGAGGTATACCCGTCAGCGAAAGGAGCAAAGCAGGTTCTGAAAGTGAGTATGCAAAGCAATGCACCTGTGCCGTCAGACAGCATTGCTTATTCAGCAATGATCGACGCCTTTACTGATAAATTTGATGCGCCGCTGCGTTCCGGAAATTATGTTGCAGTGATCCCCTGGAACTGAAAGCAGACGGCGGGAAGAGAATGTTCAAAAGTGACTTTTGGACACGCACATTAACGTGGCTATCGCCCTCCCCCATTAAAATCATAAAGTCGGTAAAGATCGCCCATCGTGATGGAATTGGGCTTATTAATGAACAGATACTGTAACTGTTCTTTATGTTGAGTACTGGCAGCTGCATTCATAAGCACTTCCAGGTAGAACTTGTAGCCTATGCTTCGCTCTGAATACATATACTGGAACTGCATCAGTAAAATGCCTGACATAACATACAACAGCAGCAGACTGAGTAATACAGTGCTATCAGGCTGTTCCAGTGCCATACTGACATACCCTGAACCCAGAATGCACAGAAGCCACCCCGTCATTAGAGCAGGCACCCTACGACTCAGACGTTTATAACAACGTTTTATTACGGGATCCCGGAGATACTTTTTGTCAGGTATCCCCGTTGCTCTGATGACGAAGCTACTGAGTATCGACATCTTTTTTCCTTCTGGACGCTCTCAGTCAATAAATCAGGCCAGGCGCTCATTGAAAGCTACCACGAGCTGCGAATCGGGATTTTTTACCAGTTCGGGCCGGATAACTTTTAGTTGCCTCGTTGGGGCGAGCTCATCTGTAGGCCTGATGGTGGTATTACCCGGCCCCTTGCGGGTACTGTCGGTGTTTACCTTGAGCTTTTTATTTCCCAGGTAGCTTTCCATCTTTTTAGAGATGGTGTCACCTGTGGTCGCAACACCAGAGAGTTCCTTTAGATGTTCACCTTTATCCATTTGTACCGATGACATCAGAAATCCGATTCCGGGATCGTTTTCCGTTCCACAGGCTCCGTACTGACATTGTGCAGCGAAAACGGGCTGTACACCTACAGCAACCAGCATTAACGTACTCAGTAAAGTAGATTTCATACACACCTCTTACAGTCGGAAAAGTTACTTTTGCGCAGCGCCCATTTGGGTCACCAGGTTTTCCGGGCTCAGCCACCCCGTAAATAACTGCGGTTTGCCGCTTAGTGTCACCATGGTAGGAGTACCTTGCAGCGGGATTGTTGAGGCCACCTGGAAATGCGATTTGATAATGTTTAAGCAAGCCTCATCAGGACGTCCTTCCGGGATAGTTGAAACCGGATTCATCGCTGCATCCAGAGCTTCGTTTGGCTTTGCTGAACACCAGATTTTGGCCATGTTCCCGGCTACTACCGAGTTCAGTCCTGCACGTGGGAATGCAAGAAACTTAATCGAAATACCGGCATCAAGATAAGACTTCAGATCATGATGCAGTTTTTGGCAGTATCCACAGGTTATATCGGTAAAGATAGCAAGCCGGTATTTTTCGTTTGGTGATTTGTAGTCGATGGATTTTGTTTTGGATGCGAATTCCCGGACGCCCATTAAAATGGCCTGCTCAGTGGTGTTTACCACATCTTTACCTTTCACGTGGAATAAGCTTCCGGTAAAAATGTAATCTCCGTCTTTGCTCACGTAACTTACCCCCTCCCTGGAAATCACCGTAAAAATATCTTTTACTGGCGAGGGTTCGACGTGCTCGATTGAAAGCCCAATGGCTTTGAGCTTATCCCGGGCTGCATCTGGCAGTACCATTGTATTAACCGGCTCGGCATTCATCGTGAAGGCGGTACTTAATGAAAGAAGTAATACCGATGCCTTAATAATTTTTTTCATTTCCGCTCCTTAAATCGAGCACTAATATTATCACGCCCCAAAATTCCAGAATTTTGCTTAAACGCTTAAATCAACGGGTAAAGCCGAAAGAAAGTCGATAGATATATGGGAGAATAGATAAAACGTAGATTCAGTGGAGAAATCGTTGTGTTTACACCACCAGCAGATGATGTGAAACCTATTCCCGTTCCTGATGAGATTTACACTCAGTGCATTACGGATGCCGCCCGCTACTTCGGAATTGATGCTGAACTGGTTTTTACGTTGTTTGACAATGAAGGCGGTAAGGTTGGTACTTTCAGCAGGAATACTAACGGCACTTATGATATTGGCCCAATGCAGATCAACTCATCCAATCTACCTGAAATAAAAAAGCATTTCCCGACGGTAACGTGGCGGGTTCTGGCTTACGATGCTTGCGCAAGTTTCTGGGTTGGAACATGGTGGCTCTATAGAAAAATTGTTGATCGCAAGGGCAATGTGTTTGAAGGGATTGCAGATTACAACAGCAAAACCCCAAAGGTACGTGCAAAGTACATATTTAACTTCATGGTAAAGTACAATCGCCGGATCCAGCAGCGTAACGGGATGGGTGAGCTTTATCAATGGACCCAGCAACCTCCTCGATACAATGGCCATATAGCTAAAAATGTCCCGGAGCAAAACCCGACTCCTGTTGTTAAATAAATACAACCCGATATTACAGAAGATCATCGAGTGGCTTGGGTAAACCACCACAAATATTTCACACTGACTCAGGAGTAATATATTGTCTTCTTCTGCAAGAAATTTATTTAAGATTCTCTCTTCTTTCTTGATCCAGAAAAACCCTCATCATGAAGAAGTATGTGTTCATGAAGAAACAACAGCTGGTTTATGGGCCCCTCTCCCTGATTCGCATGTCGTGCTTTTCTTAGATTTCGATGGGGTTTGCCACAGGTGTAAAAATGAAACCTTTGAGCGAATGCCACTGTTAGAGAAATTGCTGGATAACTGCCCTGCCATGGTGATTGTTATCTCCAGCTCATGGCGTGAGTGCGCTAATACAAGTTATCTGAAATCTCTGTTCCGGGTGCCTTATAGAGACAAAATCATAGGTGCAACCGGTTCGGTATATTTAAAACACGGACAGACTGGTGTGCGGGCTGCCGAGTGTGAGGACTTTGTCTTTTCACATCGAGTTAAAGCATTTATCTGCCTTGATGACGACGAATCATTATTTCCGGCCGGTTATCCGCATTTGCACAAAACCGATTATTACACGGGCCTCACCGAATCTGACCTTGCAGCTCTTAACGCAAGGTACCATCAGCTCATGGGACGCTGATGAACAAAGTAACTTTCCTTTTACCCTGTCACTGCTGATCTCGTACGCCCATCCACTTTAGGATTGATTGTTTTATACCATACGCAATAATGTCTCATATGAATTCGACAAGAAAGGGACATTATGCTGCATCACTGTCAGGCTAAGTCACTGGATGACATATACCTTGAGGATATTCCCCACATCATACATCCGGCCACGGCGGTACATGACCTCGAAGATACCGCCCTGCCAAACCGGATTATTCAGGAATGGAATTTACCGCAGGGATATACACAGTTTGTCAGCCGGTATCACCAGTTCCACCATCAACGCCCCTGGCTCGCTTACCGCGATACGCTTGACGACATCAGATACGGTAAGATCGTTCTGCTTAGAAAAGACATAACCGGCAATGCCGGGCCGGGGGTTATATCAAATGGCAACCTACGCAATGACCTGCCCCTGTCCCTCTTTACCCGTCTGCGCGATATCATCTCTCGTCAGTTGAAACGCCCGGGGTATTACGTTCGATCAACGACACCAGCACAGCACGCCCAATCAACAAAAACCATTAATTCCAAAGCGGCTGGTCGTCTTCTCGCAGCTGGCGGGCTTTATAATGGAAATGTGGAGGGATTTCGACATACGGCTGAACAACTTGGCGGCGAAGCTGTTGAAGGCTATGACCAGGTATTGAACGAAACAACTTCAGGTATGCTGGTTGCAGCGGCTTCACTTCTGGTTATCCGAAATCCAAGGTCTGCGGATGAATTGACAAGTTATCTCGGCAAGTACAAAAAAGCACACGTTTTGCTCGATGATATGAATGTTAGCGAATTGAACTACATGCGCCGAGACAGAGCTGAATATTTAGCTCTCCGTGGACAATTCAACAATACTGTACGCCCTAACTTCCTTAAATCACTTTCAGACCACCCAGATGCCCTGGCTACGTTTGAACCTAACGATTTGATGAAACTTGCAACAGGCAAGGTCCCCTCTGGGTGGCAGGTTCACCACAAGATCCCTCTTGATGATGGTGGCACAAACGCTATAGACAACCTGGTACTTATTCAGAATTCACCATACCATTCAGCACTGTCGAAAGCACAATCCATCATTACGAAGGATCTACCGTATAATTCAAGCACCAAAGTTCTATGGCCATCGCCGAACGGTGTTATCTACCCGGTAGGAAAGTAAGAGGCGCTCATGAAAGATTTAACTCAACTACTCAGCAGCTTAAAGAGGTTGATGGTTGCAGATCACTACCCTTTAGCCAGCCCGGTAGCCCCGGAAGTCTTGAAAGACTTAATCTGCAATCCGCCTCCAGTGGAGTGGGCAGATCACAAAAAGAGCGCCTATATAGATATACAGAAACTCATTAAAACCAGGCTTGATTATGCCCAAGTGTTTAATGCTATGGATGGTTTTGAGTACAACGGACTTACGTTTTATAACCTTGTTCAGGCAGAGAACGAAAATCTATTGTGGTCAAATATTTACATACGCAACTTTGAAGCACGAGACAATGAAATCTACGTTGACCCAAATCTCACTGATAAGGTGTTAATCGGAGAAGATGGCATGTCACTTTTCGCTTATAGTTTTGCAGACGACTGCTTTCAGATAAGAGACAAAGCATCTACTGATTATGTTATTGAATCTCATACAGAGTTTGATAGATTTTTGTCTTCACTGATTCAAACCGTCAGTTGAATGTTCCGCAAGAGCGGTACTTCTGAAAAAAAGGCCGCAAACACATACTTTGCGGCCTTAATTGTTTAGCAGTAATTTACAATCTATTGATAGTCATTTCAGGAGGTTATATTCAACCTCCCTTATTTTTTATTTTCATTAAGCCACTGATCCGCTTTATCGACACGTGACTGGTAAGGCTCATTTGTGTTGCTCAGCTCTGACTTCATGTACTGAATGAATTCATCTGCTTTCTGAGGCCCAAAGCGTGGGTCATCCGTCAATTGCTGCCGGATAGCCCTTTCAGAGTTCTGCGCTGCATTCGCATAAGTCGAAACGCCGTCGCTGCTAATACTCTGATACCGGTCACTTACAGCTGCGACGCCATCAGACATCTGCATGTGATTAAGGACTTTACCCTGGAGAGAATCAGGCATATTTGCAGGGTTAGAGGCATCATTTGCTATCGATGTCTGGGTTTGAAGGATGCCCGCTCCCGTAAGCATCTCATTTACCGGTTTCGCCCCAACGCTGGTTAGCGTATCCGAAACAAATTGCTGGCCCCCGAGTAGCGCACCAGAAATCGCGCCCCGCTCAGTGTTGGCCTCTATCTTTTCCCCAACCAAGCGATCTGTGACGGTCTGAGTGCGGTTACCAACGAGACCACCGCCCGACCCACCTTCTCCCAGGTTTGCCCGTACGACTGACTCAAGTGAACCATCAGCTCTGTTATGAGTGTTGAAACTGCTATGGATGCTCTTAACGTCATTCATACTCCAGTTAACGTTATAGTTACCCAGTTCATTAAGGATCTTCTGGGTATCCGCTTTGAGCTGCTCTCTTTCGGCACCGGTAGCCATGGTGCTGGCACCATAGGTAAAGACAGCTTGCTGTGCCAATTCAGCTCGCTTATCGTCCCGGCTTAAGTTCGGGTTGTTGGCAACACGACTAAAGTAGTTATCAGTGTTATTAGATAAGCCACGAACTTGCCCGCTCTGATACATACTGTTCAAAGCAGTGGCTCGTTGATCCATTCCATCACCAACCACCCGACCTCCAACCTTTTCCAGATCGTTAAATGTGCCTTCTGCATTTCTGACATCCTGACCCGAATTGACGACTTTCTCTACACCCTGATTATTCAGTACAGGTCCATTCTTTTCGAGAGAATTAAGCACATTCCTTTCTTCATCAGAATAAGTGCGGCCCACGTTGTTGTTATGTATTCCCTGAATATCGCCTTTGCCCGCGTTATCAAGGTTATACGGAGTAAAGCCAGCTTCACTTTTTCCAGGGACATGCTGTGTCGCGTCCTGAGCGTTGGAGGAAAGACCGAGTTTAGCCTGCGAATCTACACTTCCACCCAGTTCCCCTACGCGTGACGCACTCATCACGCCAGACGTATTTACGCTGTCAGGAGTTCTATCCTGTGCCTGAGTGATAGTATTAATTCCTGACCCGTCACCTGAAATTCTGTCGAGCTGATTGGTGATAGGTAGCAGCTGCTGTGCATTACCACCGAAGTCGGAAACCAGACTTTTAAGCAGGCTGGAGGTTTCACGGAGATCCTGTTTATTACTTTCGGCCGTCTCTCCCCGGGCGGTATCAATCGCAATTTTTTGCTCACTGAAATCTCGGGTTGCAGCCACAAGCGCGTCAGTACGTTGAAGCTGCGATCCAAGCTGATTACTGGCCTTGAAGGTATCGTTATAGGAGTTGAATTTCTCCATAAACGCATTCTCATCCAGCCCATTCTTACGAGCAAAATTCCTTACATCATCATCACTGAAGTTTTTGTTGCGAATAGAATCGGAGAACCTGTCCAGGTTAATGCTTTGTTTAGAATCAAGGCTCATTCCACTATTGGAGCTTGCGTTAGTCGAAACCGATGTAGAAATATTTTGCGCCATCGTCTGTGTCGCCTGGTTCATTTTCGACGATGCTTCTTTAAACGCATTAGTATTGGATATCTGATCGCTGCTTACCTGAGACGCCGCTTTACTGAACTGGTCAGTTAACGCAGAATCCTGGCTAAGCTGATTCGTGATTGCTTTTGAAAGGTCATTTGAAAGCGAGTCACTGCCTGTATTGGTCTTAGATGCACCGCTACTCAATTGCCCTGCTACAGCCGCTTTCAGCCCGGCTCCATTGCCAGTTCCAACACCTCCATTAAGCCCAGCGTTGAGAATAACATTTGAAGCAATGCTGGCCATCTGAGACGCACTCACCCCATGTTTCGTTGCAATACCTTCTGCTACAGAGGCACCAATCTTATCCGAGATCTGCTTCATTGTTTGCAGGTTGGTTGAGAACTGCTGGCTCGACTGTCCTGACCTTCCAATTTCGCTCATCTGACTGTAACCAGCCTGGAATGAATTACTTGCCGCACTCATAACTGATGAGGTTACAGCTGATCCTTGTCCCTGGCTGTTAGCGATACTTGAACCAGCATTCCACATTCCAAGACGGAAATTACTTGAATCAACTGCGCCGCCATCGCTGTATCCCTGACCGGTACTGGTTAAGGCGGTTCGTGTCACGTCACCAAATGAAGATTTACCGCTGTTAGGGCCATCCCATACTTTGGGCGTTACATGACCAGTATCCACCGGCGCATCGGGGGTCACTCCCTTAACCGCATTCATCATCGGGTGAATCGACTGTGTCATCAGGAATAATGTGAGTACCGGAATCAGAGCATAGAGGGCGGAAGCAACAGACAGGTATGAACTGTATGTTTCCGCAAGCCCTGGGAGTCCCATCCACGTGACGGCATTATTCTGGCTGTTGAGGGTGCTCCAGGTATCCAAGTCGGCCGTCGCGACTTTCTTCACATACGCGTTGACCATTACTGCCGTAAGCGGCCACATATTCACGAAGAGGATAAGTTGCAAATATTTCGCCGCAGCGGCAACACCATTACCACCTAACGCCAGCAGCATAAGCAAAGCAAATGGAGCAACCATATAAGCAAACATTTCAAGGAATGCGATTGCTGCTCCCGACAGTTGTAACCACAACTGGCCCTGTGAAGCCATTGTGTTGGTTCGCTTCAGAGAAGCCTCAAACAACTGCATATCGGAAGCCAGACCGAGTGGGGTCTTATATTTGCTTGCGCCATTTCTGAGCTCATTCATAATGAACAGGTTCAGGGTGGCGTCATACGAACCAATAGCCTTACCGTACATACCATTTGCTGACGCCATAACATCAGTAAAGCTTGCGCCGGTAGGTGCACCATTTGCTTCGTCTGGAGTAAGGATGCCGTTTGTCTGTCCTATAAGGGAAATAGTCTGGCGAGCTTCAGCTGTACTGGTAACCTGTTTCACAGTTGACCAGACCTCATCACACGTACCAGATTTTGAACCGTTAGCGCCAACAATACTGGCAGAGGCATTCTTCAGTGCGCCTTTCATCGCCTGATTAATCCGGTCCATGCTATCTGCCAGATTAGCTGAGAAAATATCGTTAAAAATAGTTTCTTTACCGGCAATATTTGCGCTTGAGTTTTGGGTAGCCTTCAGGCAGTTGTATGCAAGAGACTGAACGGTAGCACATACGTTCATTGGCCCTAGCCCGCTGGCCGGTTCAGGAAATGCGGAACAGTAGCCCAGGCTATCGCCGCCCCATTGCAAAAACTTCACGAATCGGATCATCGGACCGAGGGTGATGTCATCGTCCAGAGTTGTTGCAGACAGGTCCACCGGAGAAAGCGGATCAAACGCTGTTTTATAATCCTTCAGCAAACCCTGGCTTAAGTTAGTGGTGACGGTTGCCATCGCAGCAATAAAAATTGGAATTCCGTCGACGTTTCTGACCTCTCCCGACTTTACAGATTCAATAGTTACATCCACTCGAACCATTGCCATCATGAAAAGGATCAACCCCAAAAACCAGGAGAAAAACGGTAATTCATTTTTGGTCGGAGCCTGAAGCCATAGCCACGTTTTATAGAATAGGCTCACACCTGCTACAACGGCGGCCGTGGTCAGGAACTCTTTTACACCAGTATATTGAGAAAAGATCAGGGCAATACCGGTAAAAGCCGACCAGACAAAATCAATATCACCCAGGGTATATATGTTGTAATCCATGTCAGACCTCAGTTACGTGTGCCACGAATACTTTCAGTGAAAGCCTTCCGTTGCAGGCGACGGTTATCCCAGGTTGAAATGACGTCCGAGCTGGTACCGACCTGGCTGTGCGATAGCTCATAGGCGGCTTTAACCTGTTTTGAGAGATTGTCTGTTAATCGGTTGAGATCATCCCTTTTACCCGACAGCGACTCACTCGGTATGCTCATGGTTGAAATTTTGGCCTCAACCTGGCGCAACATGTTGATTACGAGGCTCGTCGCAGCAATAGTGCTGATGTCCTGAATGTATGCGTACCCTTCCGGTGCTTCGAATGTTTGCAAAGAGTCGATAATGGTCGGGATGCCGATATAGGAGATAATGCGTAATTCATCATCTGAAACACGAACGTCGTTGATGATTTTTTTCTGTACGTTTAAAAGAAGATCAGAAATGGTATCCTTCAATCCCTTAAAACCACCGTCATTAACTTCTGACATGACAAGGCACTGAGCCTTTCGTGGGGATGATGGATCTGGTGCCGGAGAACACTTGAGCATTTTAATTGATCCGCCAGCTGGTGGCCCCATGATGTAATCCGTGACAGTCATGGTAGACGGGCGGACTTCCATTCCCGCTTTTTCGCCTTTGCTATCCCAGTTGATAATGACAGTACCTACGAGAGACATAAGTTGTTCTGCCAGTTTATAACCGGATAACTCCGTTACCCCTCCGATGTTCATCGTTCCCTTATCAATATCCATGAACGACATATAGAAGAGGTTACCACTGAATTTTTCAGCGAACTCTTCGGGATCCTTTGCTTTAACCTGAGAAGTGACAGCTTCAGGTGACTTTGTCATCGATGAGCCAAAATCAGGAATAAGACCATTAATCGATCCCAGAATTGAGGCTGGTCCAGAGCTAACTGAGTTAGCGAACTGGCTTGGCGTACCCACGTTTTCAGAAAGGAAAGAGTAAGTTGCATTGCATGAATCTTTCGCAAATTTATTTAGCGCTTGCAGTTTGTTTTGGATGTCATTAATCGTTGCAGCACAGTCAGCACAAATAGCTGAAACAGCAACGTTAAAAGCATAGATAGCCGCACCCTGGGCAATACCACGGGCCACCTGCACAAGCTGGTCCCCGTTGATCATGCTGAAGGACCCAAGAAAAACGTCAATACCGTTACAACCGACAGAAGCTTTTGGAAACGACATGGAAACAAGGTTGGTATTAACGTTTGTTGTTCGGTAAGACATTGACCCGCCAACTATGCCTGTACGGGTTGCTGTGGAAAAGGTGGCCGGGCTGGTAGACGTCATCATGCCATTGAAAATGTTACGCATTGCGTTGTCTGCATTTGCAGTCGGGGCTAAAATTGCAGCACAAACAGAAAGAGACAAAAGTAACTTTTTGAAGTTGAAAACGGCATTACTGCGCATAAGTGCCTCCAAAACTGCCGCCAGCATTGAGATAATTGACCGGATCGGCCGTAGGCATGTCATAGCCTTCGAGTTTTTGGTCCATTATTTTTTGAAGTAGGAATGGGTCTGATTCCATTTCGGATTTATTAACGGTAATAACGCCATCATCGCCGATGGTATATTGCCTTTTAATATCTAGAGTTGACTGGAACGAAGCGTCATCGATCAGATTCATGCCCTTCGCGGCAAGTATAATAGTGTTCTTTAATTCATCAGCGGAGATCATGCCTTCACTAATGCGCTGAGCTGATGTCCCATCCTTTGAAACCAGGAAAATTGTAGGTACCTCTCGAATTTTAAATTGATCAATAATTTGTGCGTTGGGGATGTTAAAATCCTGAAAAAGGCCATTATGCAATGGCCTTCCATCCATACTGATTGGAAGAATATCTACCGAATAATAGTTCTGCATAAATTGAAGTATTTGGCTTTCTTCGTGGCAAAACTGGCAAGTACTCTGGAAAAAGAAAAATAAACCTGACTTAGTAAAGATATCTTTCATTACCGTTTGCTGATTTTTTTCAACAACAGTGCGGTGAGCATCCAGTGCCACCTTTTCCACTGGTTGCCTGCGTTTTTCAGACATCATCGGGTTTTTAAGAAAATAATCTTTTGATTTGTCAGAAAAACGCGTACTGATATCCAGCATTAACCTTTGCGCCGTGTAATAACGTGATAGATTTTCTGCGGTAGGGTTATCCATTGCCTGCGTTAACAGTCGAGGCATATTCTCTTTTAGCCATTTTGAATTTAAATCTACCATTTCCTCTTTTGAAGGCGAGCTAGCAGCACCGGTTGGTGGCAAAACCTCTTCTTCTTCAGCTTCGCTTTTTTTAGCAGGATCGTCATACCAGAAGAAACCCTTCTTATAAGCCTGGCCAGATACAAAGGGCGTATCTTTTATTAGGGGTTGCTCAGGGCTGGCGTGGGCACCAGTAATTACCAAAGACATAAGCAAAACCATCTTTGAAGGCGCTAATGCAATACGAGTCATAGACCGTTCTCCTTTTCTGATGCGGTTATGATGGCATACAAAAAAAAGGTTAGAGCTCGTATAGCATGGTCGTTTTTATGTTGAAAAGGACGGAAAAGGAGTGCTGACTAAGAAGATAGTCTCGGTGATGGAAAGATCATCCATCTTGCACGTTGTCAAAAATCCGGTGTAACAAAAACATGGTTTTATCGAATATCTAAAAGCAAATATTGCTTTGAAAACAGGTGTATTTAGAGCTGAAAAAAATCATCACAAGTAATGCTGTTTCTATATTTCAAAAAAGGAATAGCTAAGGATCAAAGAAGCGAACTTAGACAAGAATATAAAATATATTAATTGAAAGCGATTAAGAAGTCGTCATGCATAGAAGGTTTTGAGAACCTAAGTAGTTTTACGTTTTCAACAGAAAAAAAGGTGCACATTTTTGGAACGAAGAAAAACTGAATAAAGAAAAATCAAATTATATCTTTACTTGTCAAGAGTTGATATTTAAGTTGTAACTAATATTTGATTGTAAAGCAAACAACAGAATTTGACTTAAGTCAATATTTAGATTCAGACAAGGCAAGTTTCGCGATATCTTTTTTAAATTTAATCTAATTCTTCTTGAGAATACCTCTCTATGGCTGAAGCAGTTGAAGATAATCTGCAACGTGGACAATGAGCATCATTTGTCACTGGCACAATGTATGGGCGTTTACATTTTTCGCAGGCACCTAGTTCTTCAATTTCTTTCATAGAAGTAAGGATTTCTATTATTTTATTAACTTCCGGTGCGCATACAAAGTATCCCAGATTATGAAGGACACTCATTATTCGGTTGAAGTCAATTTGCCGAAAACTCGCTTCCGGATTTATTGGATCAAAACCAAAATAGTTAACTGCGACATCAATAACAGCAGAAAAGGCTCGGCGGTTATCTGTGCGTTTGCTCCAGCCCCGGATACCTTTTTTGAGTTTTGTTTTTGCACCAGGCTCAAAATCGATATTTTCAGCAACATGATTACCGTACAAAATTCGTATTGTATTTTTATTTGCCCCAAGCGACATAGTTCTTGCTGCTCGCAATAGAGCATTAGCTTTTGTTTGATCGACCTTTGCCATATCAATAATCCTTTAACATAACTTTATTTGTTAAAGTGTTGAACACATCCTGACGGTGACTGGTGAACATAGTGTCATAACGTAATAGTTCCATCAAATCATCACTAACTTTTCCTAACCGGATGTCAGCAGACAATTCATAAGCCCAGGCAAAAACTTTCGTTTTAAGTGAAACACTCTCTTCAATATGCCCTTGTGAGAAAGCAATTGTACGTGGGAAAAGAACGACATCGTTAATTGTTTTTAACGATGAATAACCAATGTCTTTAATAGCATCAGCTGTAGTTGGTTTTAAACCAAAGAAAATACTTACAAACTCTGGTGCGAGCATTGAGATAAAGAACACCTGCATAAAGTAGTCATTCTGTATATCAACACATTTAGAACGCAACTCATGAATCTTCTTGGGATTATAGATATCCACTGTACCATTCAGAAAAGTCACTTTTTCACCGGCATCGTAAATACCATAGTCAATATCATTTGTATCATATTCACGAATTACATTGGAATCACCGTCCAAGACCGCAGAAAAAAACCTCTCCCATGTAATTTCCTTTCCGAGTGTACGCGGAACCAAAAAACTACCTGGACGTGTTTCCACTTCAAAAGCTAAATCAGCGGCTGTACTAAATCCTTTCCCAAATAGGCGACGCTGGAGAAGAGGAGTCCCAGTTTGATATGCAGAAGATCCATGCACAGGCAATAACATTAAAAATGCACGGTAACTACGAATAAGCGAAATCTCAGTGCGGAAAAGTTTACCGAGTAAGCTACGAGTTAAATTATCAGATTCTGACATGTGCTGATTGTCCTTGCGCCATTACAATTGTTCAAATCTTCAACATGGATTTTTTGTTAGGTGTTCGGTAGGGTGAAAAGTAACTTTTAGTATTTTCTTAAGGCTTGAATAAGCCTTAAATCTATCCCTTCAACCACACCGCTTACTTGTAACACTTTTTAACCAAACTAACCAGAATTTTATCAAAAATTCCTGCGCATGCTAACGAAATGTGAAGCGATTAAAAAAAAACCTAAATCCAGCCCCTCCCAACGTTGGATTAGAATAACGACGTCTTTCACTGACCGTCATAAACTGACATTTTTACTTTTCATCAACCTCATGCTTACATAGGATCACTAAACAAAGAAAAGTGACCCTATGAATGCCTCACATAGGGTCACTTATGTTTGAAAAGTGACCCTATGTAATGTCGTCATAGGGTCACTTTTTATAAAAGTGTCACTATGGACAAAGTTCCATAGGGTCATTTTTTTTGGAAAAGTGGCACTAGATATATGTATAACTTTAATAGAGCAATGCACATTATCAAAAGCAATAATCCACAATGGTCATTCTGTCAAAAGTAACTTTAGGGGGTAGCGATGGAAGTGAGGCTAAACTCGCTGTTACTGTTTCTGAAGGCCCCTCCCGAATGGGGGAAACAGCGAGTGCATTACATCTGTTCAATTCCCTCATCAAAGAGCATTCAAAAATCTTCTGTTCGTGAAAAAAAACGGAAATTTCCTCCGGTATAGTAATTTCACATCAGGAGGCGTCATGAGTAATTCAAATCTTATAAGTTCTATAGAGCTAACACGTAAAAATTTACGTGCTCAGATTGAAGGTTTGCGTGTTGAGGCTGAAGATCTCATTACAAAATACTGGATCAAGTGGAAGGAACGAAACCACCAAGAGATTAACCTTACCCGACATAGCAAAGTTCCAAAGAGGGAGTACCTGGGTTCTTACGCACCAAAAGTTGAGCTAATTGGTAATGCCAGAAAAGTAACGATCACTTGGCATCAGTTCAGCCCTTATAAAACAAGAGCGCCTAGCCACATGTCAAAACGGGTGCAACCAATGAAAAGTGGAAAATATTCTAAGAACTGTTTTGTAAACCATGCCAGCTGGGAATACGAAATGATTTCTGAAACGGAAGCATTGCTGGAGCCTTACAGAGAAATGCTTGAGCTCTATCATTCAGCATATATCGAACTTGGACGAAAAATCCGTCAATACTCAAAAACTAAGGTGGCACAATGAACGACGCAATTATCACGGACAATGAGCGTATTAACATTGAACCAAAAGATGTAATGGTAAAAGGTTCAAATAAAAAGCAAGGCGTAAACGCTCAAACTTCTACTCAACGTAGACCAGAGCACCAGGGTATGGCCAAAGTTATTATTAACCCCGGCACCCCAGACTTTAACCGGTTTTTAACTGCCAGAAATGGAGCAGTCATCAGAGGTTTTGATGATGTGAGTATCGCTATTTCCTCTCTCTTTAAAACGGTTGATGCAGTTAAACATCCTGACCTTGTTCAGGCTATTCAGGATTGGTTCAACGAGCTGCATGAAGAAAACAATAAGATGAAAGAAAATCTTGTTGCTTATATTAAGTCAATTGAGTTCGACAAGAATGACTCATTCATGTCATCAACTCAGTTTGTACCTTTCAGTTTTGAACCAGTACAACTCAACTTCAATAACCACAACACCATGAGGTTTTACAAGTACATCTTCGAGATGAACCAGCTCATGAACACAATGTATGAGTACAACTCATTGGGTTTACTGGCTGTAAGCGACTATCCGGTTATGTCTCACAACATTATAAAGAGTATTAATTTATATGTTGAGAATGTGAAAAAGACTCTGAATGTTTCTCGCCGTAAGGATGGGCCATACAGTCCAGCAGAGTTCATCACCAAAGTAATGCAATATAAAAGTGTGCAGGCATACATTGCAGCCGAACTGTCAGGCAAACGTCGATAAGGTATGATGATGAATTTCAGGGCGCTGTATTTATGTATTAAACGGATTTTGGGGATATTCTCATCTCAGGAGAATGATGCAACCTCTGTAATGATTGAGGATATATCAAGCCTCTCTCCTTTTGCGCAGATTCTAGGAGATCAGAAGTACACTGTTCCTGATCATCCAAATCCAGAAGTCCTGAAATTCATCGAGTATCCAACTCGTCCGACGGGCATACAGACATTTAATGAACAGTCAATCCTGTCTCTGTATCGGGAAAAGCTGCACTCAATTTCAATGATGTTAGCTATCAGCGATAGCGACATCAGGGACGATGCATATACATTTACTAATTTAGTTTTAAAGCCCTTGGTTGAATATGTTCGCTGGATACATCTTTTGCCAGCTTCCGAAAATCATCATCATAATGGTATTGGTGGGTTACTTTCTCACAGCCTGGAAGTGGCCATACTCTCTTTAAAAAATGCGCATCACTCAGAACTGAGACCAATCGGATATCAAGATGAAGAAGTAGTCCGTAGAAAAGTATATCTCTATGCTGCGTTTATCTGTGGTTTAGTCCATGATGCCGGAAAGGTTTACGATCTCGACATTGTAAGCCTGAATTTAGCTAGTCCGATCATTTGGACGCCAAGCTCACAAAGTCTTCTTGACTGGGCACGTGAAAATGACGTGGTTGAATACGAAATCCACTGGCGAAAGCGTATTCATAATCAACATAATATCTGGTCCAGCGTTTTCCTTGAGCGAATCCTAAACCCGGTATGTCTTGCATTTTTGGATCGGGTAAATAAAGAACGTGTTTATTCAAAAATGATCACCGCCCTAAACGTTTATACTGATGGGAATGACTTTTTGTCTAAATGCGTGAGGACCGCTGATTTCTATTCTACTGGTACAGACCTTAATGTTTTACGTGACCCTATCATGGGTCTGCGTTCTAATGATGCAGCAGCAAGGGCCATTAGTACCATCAAGCACAACTTTACCAGTATCAATATCAACAATTACAATGCTAAGCCTATGCACATCATTATCGTAAATGGTGAGGTATACCTTAACGAGAACGCATTCCTTGATTTTGTTCTCAATGATTTCGAATTACATAAATATAACTTCCCTCAGGGAGAGGCTGGTAAGACCGTATTGGTAGAATCCCTAGTTCAACGTGGTTACGTCGAGCCCTATGATGATGAGCGTGTCGTTCACTACTTCATTCCGGGTATCTATTCGGAAAACGAAATATCAAACATCTTTAGAAATGGGATAGGGAAACTAGAATTCTATAACCTTCTTAAGCTAAGGTGGATTGGTTTAATCTTTGATTCCTATAAAATCCCTGACTCAGTGCCGGGTCTTTTTAGCGTTAATGCCAATAAAGACTTTATTTACATTGACGAGCAAAAAACAGTTACTGAATACAGAAGACCAGTGCCCGGTCGGGACGTTATAACTAAAATTACTGATACTGTTGAGACGGCTGTTCTTAAGGTTAATGATTTAGGCCGCTCCTCTGCCTCTATTGATGTTGATATACATTCTAAGAAAAATGAAGGCTCATCCGACGATTTTGAGAAGAAAGCCGAAAGTGATAATGAAATTGATAATGACACGCAGATAGTTAAATCTGAGGGTGAGGAAGCAGCTGATCCTGTCATTCCTGATATAGAAGAAAGTGAAGATGAATCGGCAAAGGACACGGAATCCCATGTCCTGGTCAACCAACTTCATGAACTCCTTTTAAGCGCTCCACTTTCCAATGACTATATAGTGTGTGTTGATGCTGTCCCCTACCTCAACATAGATACCACTATGGCATTGCTGCCGGGATTAGATGAAAAAGCATTCAGTGAAGAGCCCTATTTCCAACTGACATTCAGAGAAGGCTCTCTCGATGGAATGTGGATAGTAAGGGACATTGACGATCTGCGTTTAGTCCAGCTCGGCGATAACTGCGCCGGGTTCCAGCTCACCTATCATGAGCCAAGAAGGCCAACAACTTTAAAGTCACTTTTCAATACTTCTATGTATCAGGCATTAGTGATTAATGATGAGTCTTCTGTTGAAAACTCTGCCCCACGTCCAAAGCAAACGCTTGAGCTGCCTCCCCCACGTGTAAATGCAGTCGAAGAACATTCTGGCGACGTGGAATATCATGGAACCGATAGTGCATCCGCGACTGGTCCGCTGAAAACTGAGGCTGTGGAATATGAACATTATCAACATCTTTTTGAGAAAGAAGATGAAGAGCATGAGATCATTGATTATACCGATTTCTCACAGCTTAGTGTTTCTCGGCCAGAAGTCGGTAGTTGTGCAACAAGCTCTTCGGTCCATAATGAAAAGCTTCTCTCCGAGCCGTCAGAATTACCAGAACTTAACCGAGAACAGAACGCTGATCCCCAGGGTACGAATGAACGCTCTATGGATGTTTCTGTAGGACAAGAAAACTCAGAACCAGATACTGAGGGTAACTGCCCACCACCAGCTGAAGTTGTGTATTCCCAGACCGAAGCAGCCGCAACCAGTGTGATGGCAAGTGAAGAGCCCGCCTTACCTCCTGTACTTGAAGAATCAAATGGAGAGCATGCGCCCACAGACGCTAAGGGGCATCATCTTTCGCCAGCACTGGCCAGACTGTTCGCCCCAACAGCACCGGTAGAAAAACAAAATCCCAAGCGCAACCGGAATAAATCATCGGACAAAGCAGAAGTACAAAAACCAGCATCACCTGTTTCTGGTCACAATCTGAACAGTAAAGTCTTTGCATCTACTGAATCAGACCAAAATGGTGAATTCTCGCTTATAAGCGAAGGTGACGTTACAGAGCTTGAATTTGTAGAAATTGCGTTAGTACTGCATCAAATTCTGTCCAAAATGGAGGTGGCGTTTAAAAGAAAGCGCAAAAACAGATTTATGGTAAGTACTCCTAATACTCTCTATCTGACCCAATCTTGCGTGGAAAAATTTGGGTCGCAGTTAGAGGCTCAAGATCTTTTCAATAAGCTTCCTCAGTACCTCGTTAATTCTGGTGCTGTGATCAATACAAAATGCCATGCATTTAACATGCCTACTTTGCTGGCCGCATCAGACCGGGCGAAAGTGGACATTGAACGAATTATCAATAACCTGAAAGAGGCTGGGAACCTATAATGTCAGATTCGAAGAGGACTAACCTCCATGCACAAGAGAATTTTTATCGGCCTATTCTTGAGTATCGTAGTGCCTCAATACTTTTGATTTGTTCGGTTTCTATGCTTTATATGGGACTTTCTTCAGACGGACTGGACATCGCCCCAATAGTTCTGTTCACCTCAATATTGCTTTTTTTGCTGTGCCTTTATCGTTGCAAAACAGCAGCGCCATTTTTGATGGCTCATTGGCGTGTATTCAAGCGACATTTCATGTTCGTTAGTCTTGATTCACTGCGTGTAATTAACAAAAGTAACTTTTTCTCCAATGAGCGAAAGTATCGTCAACTGGTTCAGGATTATCAAAATAAAAATAAGGATATACCCGAGCGAAAGTCCTATTTTTGTGATGGGTTTGAGTGGGGTCCGGAACATGCGGATCGGGCATATCAAATAGCTAACCTCTCCAGTGATAAACGTGAGATCGAGTTGCCATTCGTCTTCAACCCAATTAAGAGACATTTTGACGCAATGGCTCGTAAGATGGGCGGCAGCAATGCAATTTTTGCTGTGGAACGTAGGGAACCCATATTTGTAACTGAAGACAATTGGTTTGGTCATACTCTGATAACCGGAAACGTGGGTACCGGGAAAACGGTGCTACAGCGTTTACTAAGCATTAGCATGCTTCATCTTGGTCATGTTGTTGTTGTCATAGATCCAAAGAACGATGCAGAGTGGCGAGAATCTCTAATGGAAGAGGCTAAGACCCTCGGTCTTCCTTTCTATAAATTTCATCCTGGCCAGCCAGCATCTTCGGTCTGTATTGATGTCTGCAACACCTATACTAATGTTTCTGACCTAACATCTCGTCTTTTGAGCTTGGTGACAGTTCCCGGTGAGGTTAACCCATTCGTTCAGTATGCCAAGGCTCTCGTTTCCAATGTGATTTCCGGGCTTTCTTACATAGAGAAAAAGCCTTCTATTTATCTGATTCACAAGAACATGAAAAGCCACATGTCTATTGTGAATCTTACAGTCAAGGTAATGGAGTCATGTTACGCGAGATATTATGGTTACGATGTCTGGACCGAAAAAGTTAAGTACGTCGCTAACGATACCTTGCCGGTACGTTTCAAGCGTCTCGCTGAATGGTTTACGGCTCATTTCATGAATTACGAGGGGTCCGAACAAATAGACTGGTTAGATACTGTTTCCCAGCTTATTGATTACTCAATGTCCGACCCAGAGCATATGGCTAAAATGACCGCAGGTATTATGCCTGTTTTCGATATGCTCATTGAAAAACCTTTAAATGAGCTTTTATCTCCTAACCCGAACTCAGTATCATCAAGAGAAATTGTAACAAGCGAAGGGATGTTCAGCACTGGCGGGGTGCTATACATTTCGCTTGATGGCCTTTCAAACCCCGATACAGCAGCTGCTATTTCTCAATTAATAATGTCAGATCTGACCTCCTGTGCCGGTAGTCGCTACAACGCTCAAGATGGTGATATGTCAGCTAATTCCAGGATAAGTATTTTTGTTGATGAGGCACACTCAGCCATTAACAACCCTATGATTAACCTTCTGGCGCAGGGTCGTGCAGCGAAAATTGCACTGTTTATTTGCACCCAAACCATCTCCGACTTTATTGCTGCGGCAAGTGTTGAAACTGCCAATCGAATTACGGGGCTCTGCAACAATTATATAAGCTTGCGAGTCAACGATACTCCTACTCAGACGCTTGTTGTAGAGAACTTTGGTAAGAGTGCGATAAGCACAAATATGGTCACTTATACGACCGGTTCAGAAACATCTTTGCCGCATAATAACTTCTCAGGTTCAATCTCAGAAAGAAAGCAGACAACTTTAGAAGAGAGTATTCCAAAGGATCTCTTGGGTCAGGTCCCTATGTTTCACATAGTTGCCAGGCTTCAAGATGGCAGGAAGGTTGTAGGCCAAATCCCTATTGCTGTTGCTGAGAAACAAATGAAGCCAAACACAACTCTGTCGGAAATGCTTTTCAAGAAGGCCGGAAAAGTTACTTTGCGTCAAAATCTCGATATCAAAAATCTTAATAAATTTCTAAGGAAGTTGCATTGATGGATGAAAAAATTGTCCTGACGCGCCAGCAAATTTTAAGCTCTGCACTAAAAGTCAGCAAATGTCGCTCGCTCGTAAAAAGGCGCTTTCAGTCTTTGGGTTTAAAGTACGCAGATTCTCAGGAAGTTCGAGATCGGCTAACTATGATAGAAAAAAACGCGTTTCATCATTTGGGAAAATTTTGTCAGAGCAACGATATCGATTCCCTATTCTCCATGGCAAATACCCTGTCTGAGCTTTTCCTTTTAAAGGGAGAGTTGATCACGACTGATCCCTTTGGGGACCGTGAAACCAGCTACTGGTCGGTACCACAAGGATCATGCCATGAATGGATTCAATCACTGACCACCAGCGAAGGTCCTGAACGTAAATTCGTTAGTTTCCGTATTTCTTTCGATAACAATGACGTACGGTGTGATCTTGTAAAAAAGAATGCCCGTATGCTTGGTTGTTATCTTTTGCCTTATTTCGTCGATTTAACACGCACGGTGGGCGCATTCATTAATTTGCCAGGTAGTGTCTCTTTTAAACAAGTACAGCGCATCAAACCCCAGATTCATCCAGAAACAACACATAGTCATATAGTTACTATTGAGGACTCTCCCTTTCTTTCTCGGTTAAAATTTAAAATCATTACTGCCATAGATCAGCTTCCTGACCCTAATGGCCTTTATACAAACACCTTTAACAGCATTATTGACCGTGCACTGCTGACTCATCTCAAAACCGAACAGGAAAAAATAGATAGTCCAAGAGTCTGCAAAAATGTGATTTCGGCTTTTGCCGACTCAACTCTTTCTCTGCCGGTGTTTAACATCGGCCTAAACGAGCAGTACAGATACTGGACGCCGTGGGGCATCAACTTTATAGAATTTTCCCGCCAGGCCGCAAAAGCAAGGACCGCTGTATTTGTTCCTGATGTGGGACAGATCGAGTGGAAAAGCGCAGAGCATAAAGAACTGGCGGAGTTAAGCCTCATCGACCAAATCATACCTAAACAGTACCACTGGCTCCTGGGTATCCCGACGATGTGGCGTAACAACTATTGCAATCACGATCAGAGGCTAGCTCTTTTTCGTGAATGGAGGGAAAGCAATGGCTGCGGATAATACAAGCAGGGCAGCAGTGCTCAGAACAATGCTTTTTTTTGGCATGGTCATTTATTTTGGTTACAGCTTGGCTTTCCAGAATACTGAGGAGCTCAAATATCAGATTACTCAGGAGGTTAATGCAAGCCGGTCCATCATATCAAATGACCGTTGGAAGTCTGTCATTGCAAATAGTGAAGCGACTTTAAATTGGTTGGTACATGACTATAAGTTAATTGACTATCTGAATACTATTCTGATCCCTGACACCAAAAAACCAGCCAGAGGTATTAACATTGTTGCTGAAAAATTTACCTCTATTAATTACACTATGGCCAAAAACATACCCCTCTTACTTTATCAGTCCATTTTCCGGTGGAACTTAATCCTGGGGTGGCTAATCGTTTTTCTGCCCTATCTATTTGCCATGCTAGCAGATGGAATGTACCAGTGGAAATTGAAGAGGTACGTATTTGGTAAGGTTACAGTTCAGTTTTATCGTATTTGGTTTCGAGCATTTTGGGTGATCAGTGCTTTAACGATGGTCTACCTGGTCATGCCAAATATGTCACTATTTAACAATATCGCTCAACTTTTCCCACCAGTCGCTTTATTGATACTGGGAATTGCATTGAATCGCTTGTGGTCTAACTTTCAAAAACTCATGTAAAGGTGGTCAGATGTTAAGCAGTAAAAAAAGGAAGTCCCCTACAAATATCAAAGAATCGCTCAATGATAACGCTGACCGTTTTTATAAGATGTTTCGCATTCATACCACGGCAAAAGTTGCTATGTCGCTAATTGCCATGACCGCTGTAGGGTTTTCTTTCTACAATCTTTACGAACAATGGCAGGACGCTGAAGGGAAGAAAGACCATATAGCTGTAATACGGATTTCTGGCGAGATGGGTACCGGCTCGGAAACGGGCGATGGAACAGTGATCGCAACAGCTCTTGCCAAAGCTTACAATAATCCCCATGCCAAAGCAGTTATTATCGAGGCAGAGTCAGGTGGTGGTGGTCCCTCTGACGCCATCATTATTTACCGCCAGATAAACGCGCTTGAAAACCACCAGCCACAGATTGAACGCGTATCAGATGCCGGTGGCTCTCTTTCATCTGTAGCCGCTGACAAGAGTAACAAAACCGGGAGCACAGAACGTGGCGATGAAGCACGGTCGAAGCAAAACTCCCTCGAAGTACTCTCCAGCGGTACCGGTCGTTTTTTCTCTGATATCGCAGACTCATATAAACCAATCATCGTTAGTGTGAAAGGCATATGCGCATCCGCATGCTATTACGCGGTATCGCCCGCTGATGCAATTTATGCCGACAGTAATGCCCTGATCGGTTCTATCGGTGTGCGTATGGACCACTGGAATCTGTCAGAGATCATGAGCACAGTAGGCGTCAAGAATGAGCCCCTTACGGCCGGTGAGTTCAAAGATGCTCTTGACCCCTTCCACCCATTGTCCGATTCAACGAGGGAGTTCATGCAGAAGGAGATCCTGAACACGATGCATGAAAAATTTATAACTGATGTTGAACTTGGACGGGGTAAAAAGCTTCTCTCGCGTCATGATGCCGATGCTGTTTCTCTCTATTCAGGCCGTGTATGGCCAACACCTCAGGCAGTTAAGTACGGCCTGGTGGATGGAGATCTTACGTCAGTAGAGATCCGTACACGTCTTTCAAAAATGTACTCCACTGACACGTTCAAAAACTACAATGAGCCTCATCGTAATCTCCGTTCTGCACTCGGCATGCTGATGAGCCTGTCTTCAAATATTGAGAGCCTTACCGGTACCACTACCCGCTTAGTAGAATCTGTTAATGCCACCAGCTACCCCTCTGTGAGGTAACATGGATGCTTTCAATCTGCTGTGGAGCATTACGGGGGTAGCTTTCATTATCCTTATTTTCGTCGTGTTGCTGTGTCTGTTGGGATTTATGACCTCTGCCATAGCGGAACGGCGGACTGCAAAGGCAATTGAATCTGGGCTTCCTGAAGAAGCTCAGGGGCTACTTAGTGATCTCACCTTTCAGTTGTCGGCTCATAGCACTACGCAGGTTGATCACATTCTCGTAGCCCCACATGGTATATACGTCATAGAGCAGAAAAACTACGTAGGCAAGCTCTACGGTACTCTGGAGGAAAGCCACTGGCGGAAATGGACTCAGTCCCGAACCCTCAAGTTGCAGAACCCGTTTAAGCAAAACCAGGGGCACATCAGGGCTATTCAGTCTGCTCTTAAGGCTAGAGAACTGGAATGTATCAATGTCGTCATCATAAACGGACGTTGTAAGTTTGATGGCATCAAGCCGGAATGGTTATGTATGGGGATGGACGATTTTATCCATAAAGTCAAACAACGACGAGGGCTACGGTTGTTCACACCGGAGTCTGTTCAGCACATCTGTTCGGTGTTGAAGTCAACAAGGAAGTCGCCAGGGCTCTATACGGACCTTACTCATATTCATAACATAACGACAAAGTACAAAGCCCCGATGAAATTCGAGCAACGAGTAACATACATTCTGCTCAACTTTATCCATTATCTGTGGGCAAGTCTGTTCACTAAGCAGAAGCCTTAGCGCTCTATCATTGGTAAGGCTGTAAAATGTCTGCAAAAGGCCCCATCGGTAAATTGTTGGGGCTTTTTCTTTGCGTAGTTCTGATACGGTTTATCCTGTGGAGCATTATGGCCACCAGCCAGCTGGTGACTGGCCAACGCTTTGTATGACGTAGCCTACTCAGGGCAGGCTATTTTAGAGGGACCGATTTTTATCCGGGCTAATTTAGAAAGAGATAATTTGAACTTAGGCGGGCTGACCACCAGCAGAGAGGTAAATCACTAGCCGGTGATATTGACAGAAGTCGTCAGGGGTTTAACGCCGGAATATTTTGCCAGGCCTCCTGCAAGGTCTGCAAGACTTCTACAAGTGATAGTGACGGCCACAGGACTGTTTCCGTCATTATCACTCCAGGTGGCTCGCACTCTACTGGTACCAGAATTAAAACAACACGAGTTCCTTTTACCTGGTAGGCAAGGTTTACTGCCGGTTGGCGGTAGGAGGCCAGTACACCCTCACCATATTGAGCAGGGTTACTTGCCCAGTTCCGCACCATTGCATACACCTGAGGCATATACCGACTATCCAGATCCCCTTTGGGCCGTCTGAACGGCACGATTTCTTCTGAGCGGTAGGTGGTCGTTGTTGTATTGGTTGTCATCTTTGTCACCTCCCCTGTTCGTCCATTTAGAGTTTTAAGCTGCTTTACACATCACACTCAACTGATTATTTAAGCTGGTCATCGTCTCTGGCCAGCATAGCCCAACCATTCGCCTGGTTTTCGCGGGAGTAAGGATTCATTTCAAAATAACTATCTACCGCGTCGCTGTCCGCAACAGAACTGTTGTTAGCTCTCTTTGAACCCTGAACCACTACAGCATCAACCTCTGCGGCTTTCCCGTTGCGCTGTACCAGGATTTTAACCGTATTGGGCTTACGTCTTGCGAGCAGTTTGTTGGCGATAAAAAGCACAACAATCCAGGCCAAAAGCACGTATAAAAATGTATTCATAATGCCCTCCTTTGTATGTGATTATTATACCTGCTTCCATTGCAGGCCAAACAGGTTCGGTGCATGAAAAATAGACTTCTCTCCGGCGTATAGCAATCTACTTACTGATCTGTTTTCGTATCAAACTGTATGGCATAACCGAGGGGCGTACGTGGTGAGTCAGAAAGTTACTTTTCCGTAATAGTTAATTTCAGATCCTTCTTCCAGTTACGCTTCAGTATAAAACCGATACCCTCTAATTCAGCATCCTTCACGTTTAATACGCTTCACTTTAAGGCAGGGCTTTTCGGTTGAAATGAATTCTTTTTCCGGTTGCTGGACATGGGTTTCATCCTGATAGTTAAAGTTGCAGGCTATCAGTCACCACCACCACCTCCGTCACCTCCTCCACCGCCACCATCACAACCACCAGCTATGCTATTTTCACCATTACAATCACCTCCGAGGGGGTTCAAATGGCTGCTCCCCTGTAGATGGTGTCCTTGCCAGATCGAACCCGAACCAGCGCCTCCTGAGCGTCTTTGCTTGCCCTGAGGCAATTGTGCAGGCTCACCAGCACCGGCGGTACCAAAAATGTCCCGGGCAATTTTATAAAGAAGGTAAAAAGGTACGCCCAGCATCATAAAAAAGATTACTGAAAATATTACACGTTCCATTGATGATCTCCTGTCTTGTGAGAGACCAGTTATATCAGGGTGATTCAGTATTTCCGTTTAGAAAAGAGTACTAATTTGGCCCTGTTCGCTCTTAATTTGCCATCCGGGAAAAAGTCATAGGGATAGGCCTGCCAGAGTCAATAACTTCCAGTGATCTGGAGGAGACCCCGGCTCTCTGAGCCCTCATGGATGGTACGGCTTTACCCCTTGTAAACAGATTCACGTTCCGCAGGACAAACATCGACTACTGACGTCTCATATTTGCTGACGCTAATCCGACGTCTCATTGCCGTCTGCTTGTTTTCTTTAAAGGGTGTATTAGACGAATATCAAATCGGAATGGTAGGGGATGTGTGGGCACCATGCCCGGCCCTCTTTGAGCATCTGAGAGATTGGAGACCTAGCCGGGTAAGATAGCTACTTTCTTACGGGTTACCCTTCAAATCCAAAGACGAAACGGACGCTGCCGTTCTCCACGTGGAGACGCTTTACTTCTTCGACAAATTCCTGGATCACCTCTCCGGCGTTATCGGGTGGTATGGCTGACAAAATTTCTTCCGAAGTCAGCCATGAGTATGAATGTTCACCGAATAAATCATCATCTTCGGACGGTATATCATCAGGTAATCCGCGTAATGCGTGGATAAAAACTGCTGATGTGCTCGCCCTTTCACGATCTACATCAAATCCGAGCCAGGCAAAGTGGAGATATGATCGGTCCCCTTTATAATTGCTTGATAAATTAATCCATTTACCAGGCTTTTCTTCCCTTTGAAATCGCCAGCAGATATCAACGCCCATTAAGAAACTCCATTACTATCGTTCGTATGAGATAACTATCATTTCAGAATACTATGACTTCTTCCCGTATAGAACTAATCGCTCACGCCATTTAGCTACTTACTTTTTTTACGTACGCTTGCAGCGCAGTACCTTGAGAGAAGTAAGTAAGACTGGGCGAAGCCAACCGGTTCCGCCACCTCGCTCACCGGCTTTTAGGCGTAAGCACTGAAGTCAGCCTCCATGCTAACTGGCGAGCCTGCGAAAGTCAGACTCGTTGTTATAAAGCGGCATATCGTAAGCAGTGTCTGAAATGAACATTCGGATCTGCTCAAGCGTCATGCCACAATGAAAACGGGTTACGCTCACATTGGCCCGGGGGAAGTCAGCACAAAATGCATTCAAAACATTCTCATGGACAATACCAATGTTGATTAACGCAGCTGGCCCGTTGTCACGGAAAGATACGACACGGAATCCCCCATACCAGCCTGACTGGGAGAAAAATGAAAATGCACTCGTTGCCAGACCATTAGACAGGTCATAGCGCAATTTCCCGCTCAGAGACTGGCTGTCTCTGCTGTACACGCGATTAATGAAAATGCCGGGACCAACTTCTACCGGCTGCTTGTTGCTTGCTAAACACGGAAAGCCCACCAGCGAAACCTCCCTTTCTCCTAACCAGTTTACCTGATACCCGGCAGTGAGAAAGTCAGTCAGTTCTACGCCAGAAAGAGCATTAATGGCCGCAATATCGGTATCCAAAATATTTACGTTTTTCATATTCATCTCATCTATATTCTAAAGTGCGTTTTTTGTCTATCAGCCCGAGGATTGAAAATTTGAATATTTAATGTGACAGAAAAATACCTGTCACCTTTTCAAAAACTGCCTGCAATTGAATATCGAGAGAGTCCATTTTAAAATCCACCAGCTCAGCTTTATTATCGCAAACCGAATAAAAATAGGAGTCAAATGCGTCTGTATCTTCATCTTTAAAAATACGGAAGGAATTAATTTTATTATGCCCTTCAAATTCGGCATGAATACCATAGCGAACCGAGCCGTCATCGAACTGAACAACCCGTCGTACAGAATTAATCCGGACGTACTGTTTTAAGGCCCTCGCGAAATCGGCATTTAACGCCAACGCTCGTAAGATTGAATCAGCGGTTTCATTCTGCTTTTTACGATCATATTCAAACATCCCACAGCCGGTGTTACGAAAGACCGGCTGAAGAGCATTAACCAGGTTGAAGGAATCCACGTTTCTGTCGTTTCTGTACATGAGATATCTCCTGCCCCTCCGCTATACGAAGGGGCTTGATAGGGTTACTGCCAGGCTGCGATCACTTCTTCGCACTGGAAATGAGATAAGCACTGCTGGAGTAAAAGGGCCAGCACCGCTGTGTTAGGGACGCGATTGTTACACCACGCGTTGAATAGCAGCTGCCATGGACCGGCATAATACCCGGCCAGTTTCTTTTTTTGTTTATCTGTGCAGCAGCTGGAAATGGCCTGCTGATAAAGGCTTTCATTCTCGGCACCAGAGCGTTGTTGCAGTGCCTGATAAATATAGGAGTAGACAGAATCGGAGCAATTAGATGCATAGGCCAGATTGGTTTTCATAATACCTCCTGTGTTTTTGGGTATTATATAAAACTCCGACCTACTGGCTAATAACCCACACTGTAATTTCTTTTAAAAACACAATAAATTTTCAAAATTGGACCAGTGTGGATTTAAGCGAGCAGTTTAAATCTTTATGAACTAGCTTTCAAAGAGGTTGGTTTTTCGGGAAGTTTTTTGCCAGACCAGCATGTTGGTTTTTTTTCTGTAGTGCAGATTAGCTGGTACCTGCCCCTTCTTACCTCTTTGAGCAATGACTGTTTGAAATATGGTAAGCCCAGTTCAAAAACCCAGTAACGACCGTCTGCAAAAACGACTGAATTTTCAACGCCATCCGAAGCCACCAAGGATGCATCATTAAGTAGACGTTCTTCATAATGAAATGGTAATGAAAATGTCAGATATAACGCACAAAGTACAAAGATTCCTGTGAGACTAACTGCCAGTGAACCACAATAACCAGAATAAACATTTAAATTTCTTTTGATAAATTTCTCATGCAAGATTACAAGCAGACAGAATACACAAGCTACCAGCCCAAATCCTACATGCAGATAAAACTGTCTTATTTCATCATTCCAGACGATGTTGTCCCATTTCGTGCTTAAGATTGAACCCAACAAGGAGATAATAAAAGCGGCAATTTGAGAACTGATAAAGTAGGAGAAAGCTGACTTTGAAGTTATTTTTTTCATAGAAACAGGAACCTCTTTACCTCGTTCCTGATCAGAGAAAAGACACAAAACGCACCATGCGCAAAAAACTGCAAGTCCAGATGCAATAATCTCGCGTAAAAACATATTAAACGTTTCCGATAATGAATAAGTAATTACCATATCCTCTCCGTAAGTCTACATATAATTCAGACGTGACAAATAATTAAAGGCATTGCTATTCTATCATTATGCATTGCGTTTAAAATCATTTCTAATTCAGCAGAGTAGCGATACAGGCATTTCGCTATCCTAAAATCTGGTAGCTTTCCATTTCCTTGCTGAGATAAATCAAAATAATTCTATTTATTGCCTATTCGGATGCTGCAAAACCTTATAAATCCGGATGTATATCACTTAACAGGCTTTGTTGAATAAATCAGATTTCGGGTAAGTCTCCCCCGTAGCGGGTTGTGTTTTCAGGCAATACGCACGCTTTCAGGCATACCTGCTTTCGTCATTTTGTTCAGCGCTCGTACCAGGG
>NZ_JBJHHG010000033.1:0-35105 GCF_045257065.1 Enterobacter sp. PP-008-ECC_S150
GGATACTGATGATCTGTTCATCGGAAAAACGCTTCTTCATGTGGACGTCCTCATGTGGCTTATGAAGACATTACTAACATCGCGGTGTATTAATCAACGGGGAGCAGGTCATCACGACTGGCAAGGCGTCCATTCTTTTTACAAAAATTACAGACAGTGTGATGAGGGATACATCGCAGAAGGGATATCAGCGACTATTGTCGGGCTGTTAGCCAACAACTGGAATACCTCCCATCAACTCATGCAGCTATCTGTAAACGATCGCGCTTTTGAGTCATGGATGATTAATCACATCGATACGACCACGAACGATCGCGAGCTCGATAAAGTCGTGAGAAACGCCGCGGATAGCTGCCCGGAAGGCGGGAAAGCGTTCTGCGAACAGATTGAGAATGCCGCACAAGGCGCGTTGAAGGAACTACAAAGCCAATAGCCAAGCGTGGTTTACAGGTAGAGCAGGAAACGGAGCTATCCTCACCCTCCACCTTACAGGCTCCTGCTCACTTCCCCACCTCACAAACTGCAAAACTAAAGAAATCCCCCATCGCGCCGATCATCATCCGTGTGTATTATTTCCTGTAGCGTTTACAACAACTACCCTTAACTCAAATACTTAAGCGCCAAAGCGAAAGGCATCATGAGCACACCGATCAAACGGCTAGAAATCATTAAAAATGCCATTGAGCTGGAAGATGACGACATCATCCAGAGCCAGCTGACACGCCTGAAAAATGAAGCGTTTGACGATGAGCTACAGGCAATCGTCGTGGCGCTTGAGGAGAAGAACTACACCGCGGCCATGGCGGCCATTACCGCGTGGCTGCAGGGGCAGCGCGCCGTAACCCCGTGGCGTGATCCGCAGGTGGCCGCCAGCAAGCTGGAGCTGAGGGCTCTGGAAGAGCGTCTGCGCGATCTGATTGACCGCCGCAACGCCCGGGTGCAGCAGCTTGATGAGTTCAACGATCTCTACTTCTCCCGTCTGGGCCCGCTGATGCAGCAGATCCTCGCCCTGCGTAAAACGCTGGCGGAGCTGAACCTGCGTCGCCAGCAGGCGGAGGCGCGTCGTCGCGAGGAAGATTACCGTCGCTGCCAGCGCTATATGGCGCAGGCGGTAGAGGTGCTGGCGACGCTCACCCAGCGCTGGCGCGATCTCCCGGCCGACTCCGTGCAGGCCGCCGAGGCGCGTAAGCATCTGGAGCAGCAAAGCAATCTGATTGCCAACCTGCTGGCAGAAGCGCAGGAGCTGGAGAGCGGCTTAACGCGCGAAGAGGAGCCTGCGCGTCAGGCGCGCGACGACGCTAACGAAGAGTACGAGAAGTATCGTGAGCAGCATCACGATGCCGAGGTGCGGCTGCGCAAAGGGAAGCATCTTTCAGAAGAAGATCAGAACGAACTCAAGCGTCTCTGGCGGCAGGCGAGCAAGCTCTGCCACCCGGACCTGGTGGCGGACGATCTGAAAGAAGAAGCCAACAATATGATGGTGCAGCTCAACCAGGCGAAGCAGCGCGGCGATGTGAAAGCCATTCGCTCGCTGGTGGCCCGCCTGCAGCAGGGCTTCGAGCCGCTGATGGCAAGCGACAGGCTGAACGATCTGGAACGCATCCGCAAAAAAATGGCCCAGGTCCGCGAGCAGATCGACACCTTAGTGAACGAGCTGGCAGAGCTGGAGAAAGAAGAGTCCTGGCTGCTGGTCTCCTCGCTGAGCAATATGGAAGCGTACTTTGCTCAGCAGGAAAAAGCGCTGCACGAGGTACGCGCCTCGCTCGAACATCAGGTGAGCGAAGCGCAGCTGGATTCGGCAGCCTGATTATTTGGCGTGCCAGTATGCGCTGGCACGCACCAGCTGAGGGTCAATGCCGTCGCCTTCAAACTGACGGCTCAGGCTTTTCACCACCTTCCCTTCCCCGGTCAGCCAGATAAAGTAGTCCTCCCCCGGAACGGTGAGCGCCGCCAGAGGGGCCGCGACTGCCTGCTCGCTGTGGCCCACCACCCAGGTGATGTTGAATTCGCTCAGGTGCGCCAGATACGTCTTATAAGATTCATCCCCGACCGTCACGACCGCATGAACCTCCGGGCGAACCGGCAGTTTAGCAATCGCCTCTAAGCGTCGGCGCAGCGCGGGCATGCCGGATTCATCGCACACGTACAGCTGCCAGGCGTAATCTTCCGGCACCACCAGCGAACCGCGCGGGCCGCCGATGGTCAGCTTGTCCCCTGCTTTCGCATTTAACGCCCAGTTGCTGGCAATACCGCCGTCATGAATGAAGAAATCGAGCATCAGCTCATGGTTTGCCTCGTCGTACAGCGGCGTATAGTCGCGCGCCTGCGGGCGCACGCCGTCGCCCCAGTCGATGCCTTCATCGGTCACCACCGGCGGCACAAACGTTGCCCCGGGTGCCGGGAAAAAGACTTTAGTGTGGTCGTCGAAGCCGCGGGAGCTAAACCCCTCCAGCGCCTCACCGCCTAACACAATGCGCTGGAAACCCGCGCTCACGCGCTCAACGCGAAGCACCGTCAGCTCGCGAAAACGCAGATCGTTACGAACACGCTGTGGGTAACGGATAGATGCCATTTTTAGCCCCTTCTCTGATGAATACGATATATCTAAATCAAATTTTAAATGATAATGATTACTAATAAGGAAAAATGCAAGATCTTTTAGATTGCATCTGAATATATCTTAGATATAGTTTAGATATATCAAATTTAAGGATCTGCTATGCAACACGAACACGATAGCGGCGGGCGTCGACCGCGCTTTTTCGGCCACGGCGATCTGCGGCTGGTGATTCTCGATCTCCTGACCCGCAGCGCAAGCCACGGCTACGAGCTGATCAAAGAGATCGAGAACCTGACGCAGGGAAACTACACGCCAAGCCCGGGCGTCATCTATCCAACCCTGGATTATCTTCAGGATCAGACCTTTATCACCATTACGGAAGAAGAGAATGGACGTAAGAAGATTACGATTACCGCTGAAGGACTACGCTGGCTGGACGAAAACCGGGAACAGCTGGAACAGATCCAGGCGCGTATCAAAGCGCGCAGCGTCGGTTTTCAGCTGCGCAAAAACCCGCAGATGAAGCGGGCGCTGGATAACTTCAAAGCGGTGTTAGACCTGAAGGTGAATCAGGGAGAGCTCAGCGACGCGCAGCTCAGGCAGATTATCGGCGTCATTGACCGCGCGGCGCTTGAGATCTCCCAGCTGGATTAAGCCGACGCGCGCTCGCTCACGCGGAAGACGCGTACCAGCTCTTTCAGGTGCATCGCCTGTTCGTTAAGCGATGCCGCCGCCGCGACGGACTCCTCCACCAGCGCGGAGTTCTGCTGGGTGGTGGCATCAATCAGGCCAATCGCGCTGTTAATCTGCGAGATGCCTTCCGTCTGCTCGTGGCTGGCCTGGCGAATTTCGCGCAGAATCACGTCCATCTCCTCCACGTTGCCGACCATGCCGTTGATCAGCGCGCTCGCTTTTTCGACCAGGTTCATCCCGTCCTGGGTCTGGCTGGTTGAGCTCTCAATCAGCTCGCGGATTTCGCTGGCAGACGATGCGCTCTTCTGGGCAAGCTGGCGTACTTCACCCGCCACCACCGCGAAGCCGCGACCGTGCTCCCCGGCGCGCGCCGCTTCCACCGCGGCGTTCAGCGCCAGAATGTTGGTCTGGAAAGCAATGGCGTCGATCAGGTCGATGATGTCGGACATCCGGTTCGACGTCTCGTTAATCAGGCGCATTTTGCTGGTCACCTGCTTCATCATCTCGCCGTTGTTTTTGACCACCGTGGCGGCGTCCGCCGAGAGGTTGGTCGCTTCGCCGGTATGCGAGGCCGTATTTTTCACCGTCGCGGTGATCTGCTCCATCGAGGCGGCGGTCTGTTCAACGGAGCTGGCCTGCTCCTCCGTGCGCGCGGCCAGATCCTGGTTCCCGGCGACAATCTGCGCGGCCGCGCTGGAGATATTCTCCGAGCCGGTCTGAACCTGCTGCACAATGTCCAGCAGACGCGTTTTCATCTCCATCAGCGCATGCAGCAGCAGGCCCGTTTCATCTTTGCCGTGCGGCGTGATGCTGCCCGTCAGATCGCCCTCTGAAATGGCTTTTGCAAAACGTACCGCCTCGCCGAGCGGACGGGTGATAGCGCGTACGATAAACCAGCCGATCAGGCTGCCTGCCGCGACGCTGAAGAGCGTGATCAGGATCAGCAGCAGGCGGTTAGACCTGAAATCCCCTTCCACCTGCACGCCCGCGCTCTGCATCTCGCTGTTTTGAATAGCAATCAGCTCCTTCACCTTCGCTTTATAAGCCTGCTGCACGGCGAGGGTGGTGGTCATCATCTCCTGAATAGCGCCAGCACGGTTGTTGTTCTGCACCGCCTGCAGGATGCGGTAGCGCGAGTCCAGGTACTGCTGGCGCACGCTGCGGATATCCGCCAGCACCTGCTGGGACTTATGATCCTGCAACACGTTGTTCAGCTCGCCCAGAATCACCGTGATATGCTCGCTAATCTCTTTCAGGTGCTGCTGAGATTGCCCCGTGTAGGTCCCCTGCTCGTCCAGCAGCATCAGCTGTTGAGTGCTAATAAATTCCTGGAAATTATCAATTAACTGGTTCGCTTTTACCGTGGTGGGATAATCACTGGTAATAATGGATTGCATCCCGTTATTTGCCCGGTTCAGGCTCATCAGAGACAGGCTCGCGCTGATCGCCATCAGGACAATAAAGAACCCAAACGCCAGAAATAATTTCGTGCCGATCTTTACGTCATGTAAGAACATATTTTCTCCATCGATGTGATTATTTCTCAGACGATCGCTGTTATCGGTAACGATTTGGCTAACTTTATGACTTTGATCGTTTTTTTATTTCATAACCGTCATGATGGATAGGTATAGGCTATTAATATTGCTCCATTGATCGTTACCAGACCACGGGATGGGCATTTTTCGAAATAGTGTTCTGGATAACTGACTTAGGCAGGAATAAATAACCGAGGCAATTTCTTTAGTTATTTAATATTAGATTAACAATAAAACACATTAATAGTCACAACCAGACGATAAAAAGCCGCTTATTTCTTACGGAATAAGCGGCTTTTGGAACATAACTGACTCAATGGAGCACGGTCACCGCATCCTTAAGCCGTCCGGCGCGGTGTTTCACCATGGCCGAAATGTGCGCGCTCTCCTCAACCAGGTCGGCGTTTTTCTGCGTGATGCTGTCGAGTTCGGCCACCGAACGGGTCAGCTCTGACAGTCCGGTTGCCTGCTCGGAGGTCGCGTGGCTGATCTGGTCGATAAGCTGCGTCACGTTTTTCACCTGCTCGACAATATCGTCCATCGTGCGGCCTGCGGCGTGTACCTGCTCAGAGCCGGACTGCACCTTGCTGGCACTGGCATCAATGAGTTTACGAATATCATTCGCGGCGCTGGCGCTGCGGCTGGCGAGATGGCGGACTTCACCCGCGACCACGGCAAACCCTTTCCCCTGCTCGCCTGCTCTGGCCGCTTCAACTGCCGCATTGAGCGCCAGAATATTGGTCTGGAAAGCGATATCGTTAATCAGGGAGGTGATCGAGCCAATTCGCTGCGTGCTGTCGGCGATGTCGTCCATGGTTTTGACGACGGTCTGCATCGCATTGCCGCCCTTTGTCGCCGCGCTGCTCGCGGCCACGGAGAGTTTATCCACCTCGGCGGCGGTTTCGGAGTTGCTCTGCACCGACGCGGCCATCTGGTTCATCGTCGCAACGGTCTGCTGCACGTTCGCCACGGTCTGACGCGTGCGATCGTTCAGATCGTCATTGCCCTGCGCCAGCCTGTCGCTGCCGTCACGGACGCTCACTACCTGACTCGATACGTCATTGATCAACCAGCGGCACATCAGGCCCAGTTGCCCTACCGCCCGCAGCGTGAGCCCCAGCTCGTCGCTGCGGTTCAGATGCTGCACGCTGTTGCGCTCGCCGGTGGCCACCATCAGCGCCTGTCGCGCCACATTCTCTACCGGGCGGACAATCTGTTGCTCAAACAGCACGGTTCCCAGCAGCATCACCGCCGCCGCCGCCGCGAGCGGTACCCAGCCTGCGGAGGTCGTTACCAGCGTGGCGGCGAGTACGGCAAAGAGCGCCGCCATTACGCTGCGCACGCGCCAGCGCAGCGGCATGGCCGGCAGTTTGCCCAGCCAGCCCCTGCCTACCACCAGCCCTTTGTGAATACGTTTTTTACAGCGCCCGTCGTTCAGCGCCCGGTAGAGCGGCTCCACCGCGGCAATCTCTTCTGCGGTGGCTCGGGTACGAATCGACATATAGCCCGTCACCTGCCCGCGGCGCACCATCGGCACCGCGTTGGCACGCACCCAGTAGTGGTCGCCGTTTTTGCGTCGGTTTTTGACAATCCCGCTCCACGGCTCGCCCTGCTGCAGCGTGTACCACATATCGGCAAACGCGGCTTTTGGCATATCGGGATGGCGCACCATATTGTGCGGCTGGCCCGTCAGCTCATTAAGCTGATAGCCGCTCACCTGCACAAAGGTGTCGTTGGCGTGGGTAATGTAGCTGTGGACGTCGGTGGTAGACATTAAGGTGGTGTCATCGTCCAGAGGATATTCATTCTGGGTGACATAGGTTGGAGAGGACATGGCGTGCATCCCTTGCAGGTTATTTGAATGTTAATTTTGTGGGTCAATGTTTTTTCGGCGGTAAACAATTTATCTTTAGTTGTTAAACTTGATGGAGATCGCAGATTTGACTTAAACCATACTTTTTGTACGATTTTTTAACTCATTGATTTCAAATACTTTCGCAAAGAAATTACCGGCAAAGCATGACCGGTTAATGCCCGCTTAAGTTGCAGCATCTGCACTGCTTTAGTGCAGCGGCGCGCTTCCCTCTTCATTTATGCTCTCTGCCCCGTACCGCTAAATCCCGTTTCGCTTCTGTCGGCATGATTAAATATTGTGCAACATTATTTTAACCTGGCGTTTATCCCGATTTTCGTTAAGGCCTCTGAAGTGGCGTAATCCCTGCAATACTTAAATCGGTATCATGTGATACGCGATCCCCGGGAGCACATTTTGAACAGGTTACCTTCCAGCGCCTCGGCTCTTGCCTGTACCGCGCACGCACTGAATCTCATTGAAAAGCGAACGCTCGATCATGAGGAGATGAAACAGCTTAACCGAGAGGTCATCGATTACTTTAAAGAGCACGTCAATCCAGGATTTCTGGAGTATCGCAAATCTGTTACCGCCGGCGGGGATTACGGAGCCGTAGAGTGGCAAGCGGGAAGTCTGAACACGCTTGTCGACACCCAGGGACAGGAGTTTATTGATTGCCTGGGTGGGTTTGGAATTTTCAACGTGGGGCACCGTAATCCAGTTGTGGTTTCCGCCGTACAGAATCAACTTGCGAAACAACCTCTCCATAGCCAGGAACTGCTCGATCCGCTTCGCGCCATGCTCGCGAAAACGCTGGCGGCCCTCACGCCCGGCAAACTGAAATACAGCTTCTTTAGCAACAGCGGCACGGAATCGGTCGAAGCGGCGATTAAGCTCGCCAAAGCGTACCAGTCGCCGCGCGGGAAATTCACCTTCATCGCCACCAGCGGCGCGTTCCACGGGAAATCCCTGGGCGCATTGTCCGCTACCGCCAAATCCACCTTCCGCAAGCCCTTTATGCCGCTGCTGCCGGGCTTCCGCCACGTGCCGTTTGGCGATATTAACGCCATGCGTACCGCGCTGAGTGAATGCCGTAAAACCGGCGATGACGTGGCGGCGGTGATCCTGGAGCCGATTCAGGGGGAAGGCGGCGTGATCCTCCCTCCGCAGGGCTATCTGCCCGCCGTGCGTCAGCTGTGCGATGAGTTTGGTGCGCTGATGATCCTCGACGAAGTGCAGACCGGGATGGGGCGCACCGGCAAGATGTTTGCCTGCGAGCATGAGAACGTTCAGCCGGACATTCTGTGCCTGGCGAAAGCGCTCGGCGGCGGCGTGATGCCGATTGGCGCGACGGTGGCTACCGAAGAGGTGTTCTCGGTGCTGTTCGACAACCCGTTCCTGCATACCACCACCTTCGGCGGTAACCCGCTGGCCTGCGCGGCAGCGCTGGCAACCATCAACGTGCTGCTGGAGCAAAACCTGCCCGCGCAGGCGGAGCAGAAAGGCGACATGCTGCTGGACGGCTTCCGCCAGCTGGGCCGGGAATACCCGGACCTCGTGCAGGAGGCGCGCGGCAAAGGGATGCTGATGGCGATTGAGTTTGTTGATAACGAAATCGGCTACAGCTTCGCGAGCGAGATGTTCCGCCAGCGGGTGCTGGTGGCCGGCACGCTCAACAACTCGAAAACCATCCGGGTTGAACCACCGCTGACGCTGACCGTCGAGCAGTGTGAGCAGGTGCTGAAAGCGGCGCGTAAAGCGCTGGCCGCGCTGCGGGTGAGCGTGGAAGAGGCGTAAAAAAATGCCGGGTGGCGCTACGGGGTGACGTTGCAGGCCCGGTAAGCGTAGCGCCACCCGGGCTGCTTTTTATCGGTGAAACTCCGCCACGGTCATGGTGAAGCGAAGCACGGTATCGCCCTCATTGGCATAGCCGTGCGCGGCTTCCGTTTTCGCCACCGCCGACGCTCCGGCAGCGACCCGCGTTACCGTCTCGTCCACCGTCAGGGTTAACACGCCCGCGTTCACGTGCAGCAGTTCAAACGTGCCTGCCGGGTGTCCCGGTGAAGTAAAGCATTCTCCCGGATGCATTTCCCACTGCCACAGCTCAATCATATTCGGGCCCGCCGTGCCTGCCAGCAGTCTGGCGTAACCCCCCTGTTTACCCTGCCAAAGCACCGGGATGGCCTGTTCTTCAATGACATGGATAACCGGCTCGCTGGAGACGTTAACAATATCCGCCACCGACACGCCGAGCGCGGCGGCCAGCTTGCACAAAATGGCAATGCTGGGGTTCGCCGCCCCTTTTTCAATCTCAACCAGCATCCCTTTGCTGACGCTGGCGCGGCGGGACAGCTCGTCCAGCGACAGTTTTTTATCCTTACGCCAGTTGCGGATGCGGTTCGCCACGGCCAGGCTTACCTGAGCAACATCGGCTCCCTGCACAGTCATTATATTGACTTTATCAGTCATTGGTCACTACCATGGTATAAAACAGTCAATACAGGATTATTTATGTCTCTCGTTACGCCGTCAATAGATCCGCGTCTTGCCGGGATTGCCCCGGGCTTTCGGGCGCTGAGCATTCTGGTTGAAGCCGCGCCGATTACCCATCCAGAGATCGCCCCTGTCGCGCTGGCGCAGGCCTGCCAGCAGGTGTTAAATGATGATGTGCCGTGGGCAGATGCACACCTTTCAGACTGGGATGAGGTGTTTAAAGCGTTCGGCGCGAAACCGAAGCGCACGCCGTGCTCGGCCTCCGCTCTGCGCAAGCGGGTCTTAAAAGACGGCTCGCTGCCGTCGTTAGATCCGGTCGTGGATATCTATAACGCAGTGAGTATTCGCTATGCCATTCCGGTGGGCGGGGAAAATCTCGCGGCCTACTCGGGTGCGCCACGCCTGACGCTGGCCGACGGTGATGAACCTTTCGACACCTTTAAAGAGGGGCAGCCGGTGGTGGAACATCCGGAGCCGGGCGAGGTTATCTGGCGCGATGACCTCGGCGTTACCTGCCGCCGCTGGAACTGGCGACAGGGGATACGCACTCGTCTGGACAGCCAGGCGCGAACGATGTGGTTTATTCTTGAAAGTCTGCCGTCGATGCCGCTTGCTGCACTGGAAGAGGCAGGAGAAGAGTTGGTCAACAACCTGCAGCGGCTGATGCCGGGATCCACGGCTCGGGTGCAGCGGCTGGAGCTGGCCTGGTAAACGCCGGGTGGCGCTGCGCTTACCCGGCCTACAAAACCAATCGAACCTCGCCCCCGTAGGCCCGGTAAGCGTAGCGCCACCGGGCAAACACCGCACCTTATCGCCCCCGTAGGCCCGGTAAGCGCAGCACCACCGGGCAAACACCGCACCTTATCGCACCCGTAGGCCCGGTAAGCGTTAGCGCCACCGGGCAAACACCGCACCACACCCGTAGGCCCGGTAAGCGCTAGCGCCACCGGGCAAAGCCCCTACTCCGGCAACAGCCCCACAAAACTGCGTTTCTTGCGCGGCTCTGACATCAATTCCTCAAGCTTATCCACGCACGCCAGATAGTGCGGGGTTTGCTTATGCGCCAGCACCGCTTCTTCGTCTTTATAGGCCTCGTAGATAAAGAACCGGGTTTTCACCCTGGGATCCTGTAATACGTCAAAGCGCAGGTTTCCCGGCTCCTTGATCGCCCCCTCGTGGTTGGCGCGAAACACCTCCAGAAACTCGTCCACCCGCTCGGGCTTGATGTTGATTTCCACTAACGTCACGTTCATTTTGCTTCTCCCTGTTTCTCTTCCTGCCAGAACTGGAACGCATCGCGGGCATTCCAGTTCTCGTGAACCACTTTTTTCACCGCCTTCAGCATGGCGAGCGGCGCGCTGGACTGGAAGATGTTGCGCCCCATGTCCACGCCCGACGCGCCCTGGTCAATCGCGCGCCAGCACATCTCCAGCGCCTCGTGCTCCGGCAGCTTCTTGCCCCCGGCGATGACGATCGGCACCGGGCAGCTGGCGGTGACTTTTTCAAAACCCTCGTCCACGTAGTAGGTTTTGACGAACTGCGCCCCCATTTCGGCGGCGATGCGGCTGGCGAGCGAGAAATACCGCGCATCGCGCGCCATCTCTTTCCCCACCCCCGTCACCGCCAGCGTCGGCATGCCGTAGCGCGCGCCCGCGTCCACCAGCTTGATGATGTTGTTGATCGACTGATGCTCGAACTCGCTGCCAATGTAGACCTGCGCCGCGACCGCGCAGACGTTCAGGCGCAGGGCATCCTCCATCGCCACCGCCACGCACTCGTTGGACAATTCGCCCAGAATCGAGTTACCGCCGGAGGCGCGCAGCACGACCGGTTTGTTGGTGGCCGCAGGCACGGTGCTGCGCAGGATGCCGCGGGTGCACATCAGCACGTCGGTTTCGCCAAACAGCGGGGCGATGGAGAGATCGATACGCTCAAGCCCGGTGGTCGGCCCCTGGAAGTAGCCGTGATCAAAGGCCAGCATCACCGTGCGATTGCTCTGCGGGTTGAAGATGCGCGAAAGCCTGGACTGCATGCCCCAGTCCAGCGAGCCGCAGCCCTTCAGCGTGAACGGCACGTTCACCTGCGGCGTGCCGATGCCAAAATCCTTCCCGTCTTTGATGTCGTCTAAATCAGCCATTTGCTCCCCCGTCAGAAATCGTATTTGCTGATGTTCTCTTTGGTGAACACCACGCGCTCCGGCAGCAGCACGATGCCGTTGCCCTTCGCCTCATACTGGTAGCCCTGCACGCTGTTTGGCTCGACCTTCAGCGCGCCGAGATCTTTCACCTCTACGCTGTCGCCAACGTTAAGATCGCCTTTTTTCAGTAAACGATCGGCGACATTGACCGCAATTTTGCCCTGTTGCACCACATCCCACAGGCCAAAGGCCTTCACCGTGCCGCGCTCAACGTACGGGCGCATTACGTTTGGCGTGCTGAACCCGACAATCGCCACTCCTTCCCGCTTCAGGTTTTCCGCCGCCTGCGCCGCCGCCGGCAGCGCATTGGCGTCCGGGGCAACGATCGCATCCAGATCCGGATACGCTTTTAAGATCCCCTCGGCGGTCTGCAGGGATTTAGTGGCGTCGTTATAGCCAAACTGGGTGGTGACGATCTGCCACTGGGGATGATCTTTCTCGATTTTGGCCTTCGCCTCTTTTACCCACTGGTTCTGATCGGTGACCGTCGGGCTGGAGTAGAAGAACGCCACTTTGGCATTCGGTTTGGTGACCTGTTTGCCCGCCATCTCCACCAGCAGGCCGCCGAGCTGTTCCGGCGTGCCCTGGTTGATGTAGATGCTGCGGCACTCCGGTTTGGTGTCGGAGTCCCAGGTCAGGACCTTAACGCCGCGCTGCATCGCGCGCTTGAGTGCCGGGCATAATCCGTCCGGCGACACGGCGGAGACGATAATCGCGTTATAGCCCTGGTTGACGAAGTTGTTGATCAGCTGCACCTGGCCGGAAACGCTCGGCTCTGTTGGGCCGTCGTAGGTGACGTCCACGCCAAGATCTTTCCCCGCCTCTTTCGCGCCGTTGCCGCCGCTGGTGAAGAAGCCGACGCCCACCAGTTTCGGGATAAAGGCAATGCGGTCCGCCGCCTGCGCCGAGGCGAAGCTGAGGGCCATTGCCAGGACGAGCAGTTTTGTTTTCATCTTACGCTCCGGATAGTTTTTTAAAGAGAGAACGCACCCATTCGCGATGCAGACTCAGCGAACGTCCCATCACCACCACAACCAGCAGCGCCCCTGACAGCGCGCTCGACACCTGGTTGGGGATGCCGACCATCTGTAAACCCTGTTGCAGGTAGCCTACCAGCAGCGACGCCAGCGCCGTCCCCACAACCGAACCTGACCCGCCGTAGATATTGGCTCCGCCGAGCACGGCGGCGGTGAGCGCGGGCATGAGTAAATCGCGCCCCAGATCCGAACGCGCGGAGCCGAAATAGGAGACCATCACCAGCGCGGCAATCGCCGAAGCCACGCCCACCAGACCGTACAGCGCGTAGGGCATGCCGTTCACCGACAGCGCCGCATAGCGCGCCGCGCGCGGGTTTTGCCCAATCAAAAACAGATGACGACCAAAGCGCCCGCGGTGGGTAATGAGCCAGAAGAAGACGGTAATCACCGCGAACAGCACCAATGGGATCGGCAAGCCCAACACCGTGAGGTTAGCGAAGGCGGTAAAGCTGTCCGGGAAGCCGCCGATGCCCTCATAGCCCGTCGCCCCCGCCATGCCGGAAAGCAGCAGCGCCCCGCCGCCGTAGAGGTAGAGCGTGCCGAGGGTAATAACCAGCGGGCTGATGCCGGTATAGTGAATAAGCGCGGCATTAAATAATCCGCACAGCAGGCCGAGCAGCAGCGTCAGCAGAATGGCCACCGCCATCGGCCATCCGGCCTGCATCATCACCCCCAGCGCGATGGCGCACAGGCCGATGGTCGAGCCGAGGGAGATGTCGATCCCGCCGCTGATGATGACCAGCGTCAGCGGCAGCGCCACGATGCCGATGCAGATAAAGTCGCTGGTGCTGAACAGCAGCATGTTGACGTCAAGCATGCGCGGATTGACGGCGCCAAAGAGCAGGATCTCCAGCACCAGTAAAATGAGCAGCGCGCTTTCCCAGCTAAGCTTCATTTACGCCACCTCTTTTTTGCGTTTGGGAAACGGGGTGACGTGCTTTCCCCCTCTGTGACCCGGCTGGAAGCGACCGTACTTCAGCGCCCGCTGGTGGCGCGCCAGCGCCTGACGCAGCCGCCCGTCGAGCACCAGCACGCCCAGCAGCACCAGGCCAGCGATAAAGTCGTTCCACCAGGCAGGAAGCCTGAACAGCACCAGCACGGTGTCGATTTGGGTGAGGAAGAAGGCGCCGAGCAGCGCGCCAACCAGCGTGCCCGTGCCGCCCAGCAGCGAAATCCCCCCGAGCACGCAGGCGGCGATGGCCTTCATCTCCAGCCCGCTGCCGGTCTGGTTGGGGACAAAGCCAATCTGTGCGGCAAAGACAATCCCGGCGCAGGCCGCCAGCATGCCGTTCAGGGTAAAGGCGAGCATTCGCGTACGGTTCACCGCCACGCCCAGCTGGCGCGCGGCGGCGAGGTTATCCCCGACGGCGTAGAAATCACGGCCGAATGCGGTGCGCGACAGCGTCCACGCGCCTGCGGCCGCGATAATCAACACCACCACACCGAGCGGCGAAATGCCGATGGCAAGCGGTTCGGAGAGGGATTTCAGCCCCGGCGGCAGCCCTTCAATCCACTTCCCGCCGGTCCAGAGCAGCATCGCCCCGCGATACAGCCCCAGCGTGCCGAGGGTGGCGACAATCGCCGGAATGCGCAGACCCACCACCAGCACGCCGTTGAACGCGCCGGCCAGCGCGCCGATGGAGAGCGCAAAGAGAATGGAAACGGGCAGGCTGTAGCCGCCGTTGAGCGCCACGCCGACGGCGATGGCCGACAGCCCAACGGTCGAGCCGACCGACACGTCAATATTGCGGGTCAGCATCACCAGCGCGGCACCGATGGCCAGCAGGATCAGGATCTGCGAGCTGGCGAAGATCATCCCCAGCGTTTGCAGGCTGAAGTAAGACGGGTTCAGCGCCACCAGCACGGCGAACAGCGCCAGAATGGCGAGAAACGCGCTCAGCTCGCGATTGTTTAATAAGGTCTTCATGATTGCCCTCCGAACGCCAGCGCCATCATCCTGTCGAGGCTGACGGCGTGGCGCGGCAGCTCGCCGCTGAGTACGCCCTGATGCATCACCAGCACGCGGTCCGCAAGGCCCGGAAACTCGTCGAGATCGCTTGAGATCATCAGCACCGCCACGTTCTGCGCCGCCACGCTTTTTATCAGCTGGTAGATGTCGGCGCGCGCCGAGACGTCCACGCCGCGCGTCGGTTCATCGACAATGAGTAATAGCGGATTGGCCTCCAGACAGCGCGCCAGCAGCACCTTCTGCTGGTTGCCGCCCGAAAGCGTGCGCACGGTTTGATCCGCATGGTTGAGCCTGATCCCGAGCGCCCGGTGATAGCGCTCCACCACCGCAGACTCCCGCTTGCGCTGCTGCCAGAGGGACGGCTCGTTCAGCGCCACCGTGTTCCAGCGGATCGGCGCGTCGAGGAACAGGCCGGACACCTGCCTGTCTTCCGGCAGGTAAACCAGGCCTTTCTCCAGGCGAGAACTGACCGAATTGGCGGTGATATCCTGATTCTCCAGCCAGACGCGACCTCCGCGCACCGGACGCAGGCCGTAAAGGGTTTCGGCAAACTCGGTGCGCCCGGATCCCACCAGCCCGGCCAGGCCGACGATCTCTCCCGCGTAGATCTCAAGACTCAGATCGATAAACCCCTCACCGGTGAGATCCTCCACGCGCAGCACCGGGAAATCCTGAGGCTGGGTACGCCGGTTGCCCGGCAGCGACAGCCACAGCTTTTGCGTCTCGCTCAGGGATTTCTCCCGGCTCACCGGCGTCATGGCGGCGATCAGGGCGCTATCGTCAAACTGCGCGGTTTCACCGCTCAACACCACCGCGCCGTCGCGCATCACCGAGACGTGGCTCGAAAGCTGGCGAATTTCCGGCAGCTTGTGCGAGATAAACACGATCCCGACGCCGAGCGCCTGCAGCGCGCGGATCTGTCGGAACAGGCGTTCGGTTTCGCCCGGCGTGAGTGAGGCGGTAGGTTCGTCGAGGATCAGGATCCTGGCGTTGCGCATTAGCCCGCGCAGGATCTCCACCATCTGCTGATCCGCCACCTCCAGCGTGCTGGCGGCGGCGTCGAGGTTAAGCTGGCACTGCAGCTGCTCAAGTTTTTCCGCCAGCCGCTTTTCCCGATCGTGCTCGCGCGGCAGGCGAAAAAGAATGTTTTCCCGCACCGTCAGGTTGGGGAACAGCAGCGGCTCCTGCGGCACGAGGTAAATGCCGAGCCTGTGCGCCTGCACGGGCGTAAACCGCGCATATGACCGCCCCTCGACAGAAAGTTCACCGCCGTCCGGCGTCTCGACCCCGGCGATGATCTTCATCAACGTCGATTTTCCCGCGCCGTTCCCGCCCATCAGCGCGTGCACCTGGCCCGCAAGCAGCGTGAAATCAATGCCTTTCAGAACCGGCACGCCGGAGAACTGCTTGCTGATTTGCCGTGCGTCGAGAAGTGGTGTCATCATCGCTCCGCTATTGAACAAATGATTTTTAGATTTAATAATGTTCAAAAGCGTAGACGGTGAACTATATTTACAACCGTGCAGGGATCACAGTTTTATCGATTAAGATCCAGATAAAACAGAAACCACCATAAAGATCCGTTTTGTCGCGTGGCTCACACTTTCCCTTCGCGCCATCACGAACATATGATCTAAATTTTTATAAGAGTTCAACTATGAGCGATAAACGCACTGCGGAAGAAGGACGGTTTGCCGGGCTGGCGCTGGCGGAAGAGGAGCTGGTGGCGCGCGTGGCCTGGTGCTACTACCACGACGGGCTGACCCAGAACGATATCGGCGAACGGCTCGGGCTGCCGCGCCTGAAGATCTCCCGCCTGCTGGAGAAGGGCCGCCAGTCCGGGGTGATCCGCGTGCAGATCAACTCCCGCTACGAGGGCTGCCTGGCGCTGGAGACCGAGCTACAGCAGCGCTTCGGCCTGAAGCTGGTGCGCGTCATGCCCGCGTTAAATACGCCGCCGATGAACGTGCGGCTCGGCATTGGCGCGGCGCAGTCGCTGATGGGCGTGCTGGAGCCCGGCCAGCTGCTGGCGGTGGGCTTTGGTGAAACCACCATGAGCAGCCTGCAGCACCTGAGCGGCTTTATCAGCTCGCAGCAGATCCGCCTGGTAACGCTTTCCGGCGGCGTCGGGCCGTATATGACCGGTATCGGCCAGCTGGACGCGGCCTGCAGCGTCAGCATGATCCCCGCCCCGCTGCGCGTGTCATCCGCCTCCGTTGCCGGGATCTTAAAGCGCGAAACCAGCGTGCGGGACGTGATCCTCGCCGCCACCGCCGCAGACGTGGCGGTGGTTGGGATTGGTTCGGTGAACCAGCGCCGCGACGCCACGATACTGCGCTCCGGCTACATCAGCGAAGGTGAACAGCTGATGTACGCCCGCAAAGGCGCGGTCGGCGACATTCTCGGCTATTTCCTCAACGCCAAAGGCGAATGCGTCGAGGAGCTGGAGATCCACAAAGAATTACTCGGCGTCACGCTTGATGAGCTGGCGCAGCTGCCCACCATCGTTGGCGTGGCCGGCGGGGAAGAGAAAGCCGATGCGATTTATGCCGCACTGAAGGGTCGCCGTATCAATGGCCTGGTGACGGAGGAGACGACAGCCCGCGCGGTGCTGGCTCTGGCCACATAAGAGCCCGCCCTGCGCTAACAGCGAGGCAAGCTCATGAGTTACCTTTTAGCGTTAGATGCAGGGACCGGCAGCGTTCGCGCCGTGATTTTCGATTTGCAGGGCAACCAGATTGCCGTCGGCCAGGCCGAGTGGAAGCACCTGAGCGTGGAGAACGTGCCGGGATCGATGGAGTTCGACCTCGACACCAACTGGCGGCTGGCCTGCCAGTGTATTCATCAGGCGCTGGCGCGCGCGCAGCTCGGCGCGGCGGATATTCAGTCCGTCGCCTGCTGCTCCATGCGCGAAGGGATCGTGCTGTATGACCGCAACGGCGAGGCCATCTGGGCCTGCGCCAACGTCGACGCCCGCGCCAGCCGCGAGGTGGCCGAACTCAAAGAGATCCACGACAACCGTTTTGAATCCGAAGTCTATGACGTCTCCGGGCAAACTCTGGCGCTGAGTGCCATGCCGCGCCTGCTGTGGCTGGCGCACCATCGCCCGGACATCTACCGCAACGCCGCCACCATCACCATGATCGGCGACTGGCTGGCGGCGAAGCTCTCCGGCGAGCTGGCGGTTGACCCGTCGAACGCGGGCACCACCGGCATGCTGGACCTCTTCACCCGCGACTGGCGTCCGGCGCTGCTCGACATGGCCGGGCTGCGCGCCGATATCCTCTCCCCGGTAAAAGAGACCGGTACCCTGCTGGGTGCCGTTACCCGTGAAGCCGCACAGCAGAGCGGCCTGCGCGAGGGTACGCCGGTGGTGATGGGCGGCGGCGACGTGCAGCTGGGCTGTCTGGGGCTGGGCGTGGTCCGCGCAGGACAGACGGCGGTGCTGGGCGGCACCTTCTGGCAGCAGGTGGTGAACCTCCCGCAGGTACGCACCGACCCGGACATGAACATCCGCATCAACCCGCACGTGATCCCCGGCATGGCGCAGGCGGAGTCGATCAGCTTCTTCACCGGTCTGACCATGCGCTGGTTCCGCGACGCCTTCTGCGCGGAGGAAAAGCTGATTGCCGGGCGGATGGGGGTGGACACCTACTCCCTGCTGGAAGAGATGGCGAGCCGCGTGCCGGCGGGCTCCCACGGGGTGATGCCGATCTTCTCCGACGCGATGCATTTTAAGCAGTGGTACCACGCCGCGCCGTCGTTTATTAACCTCTCCATCGACCCGGAAAAATGCAACAAAGCGACGCTGTTCCGCGCCCTGGAGGAGAACGCGGCGATCGTCTCGGCCTGCAACCTGGCGCAGATTTCGCGCTTCTCAGGCGTGACGTTTGACAGCCTGGTGTTTGCGGGTGGAGGCTCGAAAGGAGCCCTGTGGAGCCAGATTTTAAGCGACGTCACCGGCCTGCCGGTGCGCGTGCCGGAGGTGAAAGAGGCGACGGCGCTCGGCTGCGCCATTGCCGCCGGCACCGGAGCAGGGCTGTTTGCCGATATGGCCTCGACGGGCGAGCGGCTGGTGAAGTGGAGCCGGGAATTTACGCCGAACCCGGCGCACCGCGAGCTGTACGACGGCATGATGCAGAAATGGCAGGCGGTGTACGCGGACCAGCTCGGGCTGGTGGACAGCGGGCTGACGACGTCGATGTGGCAGGCACCGGGGTTGGTTCGGGCAGCGGTGCCGTAAATAACGCCGGATGGCGCTGCGCTTATCCGGCCTACGGTTTGTAGCCCCGGTAAGCGCAGCGCCACCGGGGAAGTTCTTTGAGATCTATCACAATCATTCGATCCCGCTTTTACCTTTCCGCTGCCGCTGGCTAAATTAGTAACTCATCCGACCACATAACAATAATTTTACACTGGAAGAGACTATGAGCCGCTACCCGTCGTTATTCGCCCCCCTCGATCTGGGGTTCACCACCCTTAAAAACCGCGTGTTAATGGGCTCGATGCACACCGGTCTGGAGGAGCATCCGGACGGGGCCGAGCGTCTGGCGGCTTTCTACGCCGAGCGCGCCCGCCACGGGGTGGCGCTGATCGTCACCGGCGGCGTCGCCCCTGCCCCTTCCGGCGTCGGCATGGAGGGCGGCGCGGTGCTGAACGATGCGTCACAGCTGCCGCACCACCGCATCGTGACCGACGCGGTACACCGCGAGGGCGGCAAAATCGCCCTGCAAATCCTGCATACCGGACGCTATAGCTATCAGCCGAACCTGGTCGCGCCGTCGCCTATTCAGGCGCCGATTAACCGCTTTACGCCGCACGCTCTCACCCACGACGAAATCCTCGCCCTGATTGACGACTTCGCCCGCTGCGCGGCGCTGGCGCGTGAAGCAGGTTATGACGGCGTGGAGGTGATGGGCTCAGAGGGTTATCTGATCAACGAATTCCTCGCCGCCCGCACCAACCAGCGCGACGACGAATGGGGCGGCGACTATGCCCGCCGGATGCGCTTTGCCGTGGAGGTGGTGCGCGCGGTGCGCGAACGTGCGGGCGCGGACTTTATTATCGTCTTCCGCCTGTCGATGCTCGACCTGGTGGAAGGCGGCGGAACGTTCGACGAAACCGTGCGGCTGGCGCAGGCAATTGAAGCCGCAGGTGCAAACATTATCAACACCGGCATCGGCTGGCACGAGGCGCGAATCCCGACCATCGCCACGCCGGTGCCGCGCGCGGCGTTCAGCTGGGTCACCCGCAGGCTGAAGGGAAAAGTCTCCGTTCCGCTGGTCACCACCAACCGCATTAACGACCCGCAGGTGGCGGACGATGTGATTTCACGCGGCGACGCCGATATGGTCTCAATGGCGCGCCCGTTCCTCGCCGATGCCGAGCTGCTCTCCAAAGCGCAAAGCGGCCGCGCGGACGAGATCAACACCTGTATCGGCTGTAACCAGGCGTGTCTGGATCAGATTTTCGTCGGCAAGGTCACTTCCTGCCTCGTCAACCCGCGCGCCTGTCACGAAACCAAAATGCCGGTCGTTCCGGCGGTCAATAAAAAGCGCCTGGCCGTCGTGGGCGCGGGCCCGGCAGGCCTGGCGTTTGCGGTTAATGCAGCCGCACGCGGACACAGCGTGACGCTGTTTGATGCACTGGCGGAGATTGGCGGGCAGTTTAATATCGCCAAACAGATCCCCGGCAAAGAGGAGTTCTATGAAACGCTGCGCTACTACCGCCGGATGATCGAGCTGACGGGGGTCGAGCTGCGGCTTAACCAGCTTGTCAGCGCGGCGGATCTGATCGGTTTCGATGAGACGATCCTGGCGAGCGGGATCGTACCGCGCACGCCTGCGATCGCCGGTATCGATCATCCAAAAGTGCTGAGCTATCTCGACGTGCTGCGTGACAAAACGCCGGTCGGCGAGAAGGTGGCGATTATCGGCTGCGGCGGAATTGGCTTTGATACCGCCATGTACTTAAGCCAGCCGGGCGAGGCCACCAGCCAGAACATTGCCGAGTTTTGCGTGGAATGGGGCATTGATACCAGCCTGAGCCAGTCCGGCGGCCTGCGTCCGGAAGGGCCGCAGCTGCCGAAAAGCCCGCGCCAGATCGTGATGCTGCAGCGTAAAGCCAGCAAGCCGGGTGAAGGGCTGGGAAAAACCACGGGCTGGATCCACCGCGCCACCCTGCTCTCGCGCGGGGTGAAGATGATCCCGTCGGTGAGCTACGAGAAGATCGACGACGACGGTCTGCACGTTACGATCGGCGGCGAGCCGCAGCTGCTGCGCGTGGATCATGTCATTTTATGTGCCGGGCAGGAGCCAAAGCGCGATCTGGCGGATCCGCTGCGCGAGGCCGGTAAAACGGTGCATCTGATTGGCGGGTGTGACGTGGCGATGGAGCTGGATGCGCGGCGCGCGATTGCGCAGGGGACGAAATTAGCTCTGATGATCTAGAACATTGCCGGGCGGCGCTGCGCTTGCCCGGCCTACGGGTCCGAGGCCATTGTAGGCCCGGTAAGCGAAGCGCCACCGGGCAAAACAATCTTAACGACGACGTCCCAGCTTCACCGACTTCAGCACCACAAACTTATTGTTCGTCGCAATGGTGACGCAGTTACCGAAAATCTTCTTCAGCTTGTGGAAGTAGTCCAGGTGGCGGTTCGCCACGATGTACAGCTCGCCGTTGATTTTCAGGCAACGGCGCGCGTGGTGGAACATCTCCCAGGCGACGTTATCCGTCAGGGCGTGCTTCTGGTGGAACGGCGGGTTACAGAACACGGCGTTGAAGCGGAACGGCTCGACGCCGGAGAGCGCGTTATTGATCATAAACTCGCAGCGGTCCAGCGCGTCCGGCAGGTTGGTTTCCACGTTCAGACGGCTCGACGCCACCGCCATCGGCGATTCGTCGCTGAACACCACGCTGGCTTCCGGGTTCTTCGCCAGCAGCGTCAGGCCAATCACGCCGTTGCCGCAGCCCAGGTCAACGATCTCACCTTCCAGATTTTCCGGCAGATGTTCCATAAAGAAGCGTGCGCCAATGTCCAGACCGGTGCGGGAGAAGACGTTCGCGTGGTTGTGGATGGTCCAGTCGGTCCCTTCCAGCGTCCAGCTCAGCGTCTCCGGCGCGTCGGCCAGCTCGGGCGCGCTGAACGTACAGTTGATCAGGCGCGCTTTTTTCCACGCCAGCGTCGTGGTGGTTGGGCCAAGCACCTTCTCAAACAGCTCCAGCGTTGAGGTGTGAATATCGCGCGCCTTGGCGCCCGCGATAATGCGGGTTTCTGGCGTGACGACCTTACGCAGCGCGCGCAGCTGCTGTTCCAGCAGCGCCATGGTTTTTGGCACTTTGATCAGCACCACGCCCGGCGCCTGCGGGTACTCCGCGGTGCTGTCGAGGAACTTGACGCTGGATTCGTCGATATCGTTATGGCGCAGGTTTTCACGCGTTGCCAGCTCGCTCAGGTAGGAATCGCAGATGCTGTAAGGTTTGTGCTCCGCCAGGGCGCAGCCCAGGGCGCCAAACGCGTCATTCAGGATCAAAACCGGGCCGCGGATTTCAGTCTCATCCAACTGCTGCAGCAGATATTCATCCGCCGCTTCCCACGCCTGAAGCGGGTTAACGTCGTCCGTTTCCGGGAAACGTTTAAGGTTGAGTGAACGGAAACCGTTGTCTAAGTGGCTCATCGGCCCTCCTGAATGGTAAAATTTGGCGTATCCCTGAAAAGGGTGCGTGAGTATACCCGTTTTATTGTCGATTTGGGGCGTTGATGAACCAACTTACTTATCTCCAGGGCTATCCGGAGCATTTACTTTCTCAGGTTCGCAGCCTGATTGCCGAGCAGAAGCTGGGCGCGGTGCTGGAAAAACGCTACCCCGGCACGCACGATTTCACGACCGATAAAGCCCTCTGGCAGTATACGCAGGATCTGAAAAGCCGGTATCTGAAGAGCGCCCCGCCGATCAACAAGGTGATGTACGACAATAAAATCCACGTGCTGAAAAACGCGCTCGGCCTGCACACGGCGATTTCCCGCGTGCAGGGCGGCAAGCTGAAGGCGAAGGCCGAAATCCGCGTCGCGACCGTTTTCCGTAACGCGCCGGAAGCCTTTCTGCGGATGATCGTGGTCCACGAGCTGGCGCACCTGAAAGAGAAAGAGCACGACAAAGCGTTCTATTCCCTGTGCTGCCACATGGAGCCGCAGTACCACCAGCTGGAGTTTGATACCCGGCTGTGGCTGACGCATTTATCGTTAAAGAGTAATGCGGAATAGCGCACGCGAATTGTCATGATGACGTGCTACAGTGGCTAAAGGTTCCCCGCTACGGAGTACGTAAACGTTTATGATACGTTTCGCAGTCATTGGAACGAACTGGATCACGCGCCAGTTCGTCGACGCCGCCCACGAAACCGGCAAACTGAAACTTACCGCAGTCTATTCCCGCAGCCTTGAGCAGGCGCAGAGTTTTGCCAACGATTACCTCGTCGAGCATCTCTTCACCTCGCTGGATGAGATGGCGCAAAGCGACGCCATTGACGCGGTCTATATCGCCAGCCCGAACTCCCTGCACTTCCCGCAAACGAAGCTGTTCCTCAGCCATAAAAAGCATGTGATCTGCGAGAAGCCGCTGGCGTCGAATATCCAGGAAGTGGAAGCCGCCATCGCGCTCGCCCGCGAAAACCAGGTGGTGCTGTTCGAAGCGTTCAAGACCGCCAGCCTGCCGAACTTCCTGCTGCTGCAGCAGTCGCTGCCGAAGGTTGGCAAAGTGCGTAAAGCCTTTATCAACTACTGCCAGTACTCGTCGCGCTATCAGCGCTATCTCGACGGCGAAAACCCCAACACCTTTAACCCGGCCTTCTCGAACGGCTCGATTATGGATATCGGTTTTTACTGCCTGGCCTCCGCAATCGCGCTGTGGGGCGAGCCGCACGGCGTGACGGCCACCGCCAGCCTGCTGGAAAGCGGGGTGGATGCCCACGGGCTCGCGGTGCTGGATTACGGCGATTTCAGCGTCACGCTGCAGCACTCCAAGGTAAGCGATTCCGTGCTGCCGAGCGAAATTCAGGGCGAAGCCGGGTCGCTGGTGATCGAGAAGATCTCCGAGTGTCAGAAGGTGAGCTTTGTGCCGCGCGGCGGCAAAGCTCAGGAGCTGACGCAGCCTCAGCATATCAACACTATGCTCTATGAGGCAGAGGTCTTCGCCCGCCTGGTGGAAGACAACGAAGTGAATCACCCCGGCCTCGCGGTGAGCCGCACCACGGCGAAGCTGCAGACGGAGATCCGCCGTCAGACCGGCGTGGTCTTCCCGGCGGACGGCGTGAGCACGGAAGCTATCGCGTAAAGCTGTGTAATGAAACGGCGCAGACCATTGACGAAACCAATGGCCTGACATATTTTGTTACCTGCAAAGGGGAGTAACTTCTTCGCCGGTGGATCGTCATTACGATGCGTGCAATACCGCATCCGGTCGCCGGGCAACCCTCGTGGTTGTAAGTGAGACCTTGCCGGAAGGCGAGGTCTATGCATAAAAAGCTAACGGCTATCGTCTTCTGACCATAGCCGTTTTTGTTTTTTTATGTGTAAGGAAAATAGTATGCATTCTGTCGGCACTCCCATGTTGTGGGGCGGATTCGCGGTTGTCGTGCTCATCATGCTGGCGATCGATCTCTTTTTGCAGGGGCGTCGCGGCGAGCACGGCATGACCATGAAGCAGGCCGCCGTCTGGTCTCTGGTATGGGTCACGCTCTCCCTGCTCTTCTGCGCGGCATTCTGGTGGTATCTGGCCTCGACCGAAGGCCGGGCGGTGGCCGATCCTCAGGCGCTCGCCTTCCTCACCGGCTATCTGATTGAAAAAGCCCTCGCCGTTGATAACGTCTTCGTCTGGCTGATGCTGTTCAGCTACTTTGCCGTGCCTGCGTCGCTGCAGCGCCGCGTGCTGGTGTATGGCGTACTGGGCGCAATTATCCTGCGTACCATTATGATCTTCGCCGGCAGTTGGCTGATTACCCAGTTCGAATGGCTGCTCTACGTCTTCGGCGCGTTCCTGCTGTTCACCGGGGTCAAAATGGCGCTGGCGAAAGAAGATGAAACCGGTATTGGCGAGAAGCCGCTGGTGAAGTGGATCCGCGGTCATCTGCGCATGACGGATAAGATTGAGAGCGAGCACTTCTTCGTGCGCAAGAACGGCCTGCTGTTTGCCACGCCGCTGCTGCTGGTGCTGATTCTGGTCGAGCTGAGCGACGTGATCTTCGCGGTAGACAGCATCCCGGCGATCTTCGCGGTGACCACCGATCCGTTCATCGTGCTGACCTCTAACCTGTTCGCGATCCTCGGCCTGCGTGCGATGTACTTCCTGCTGGCGGGCGCGGCGGAGCGCTTCTCGATGCTGAAGTACGGCCTGTCGGTGATCCTGGTGTTTATCGGTATCAAGATGCTGATCGTCGATTTCTACCATATCCCGATCGCTATCTCGCTCGGCGTGGTGTTTGGCATTCTGATCGTGACGCTGATTATCAATACCTGGGTTAACCGCCAGCACGATAAGAAGCAGCAGGTGTAGTGCGTTTTGCCCGGTGGCGCTGCGCTTACCGGGCCTACAACTTCATCCCGCAGGCCGGGTAAGCGCAGCGCCACCCGGCACCCACGTTAATCAATAGTTAAAAAACATGACGCAACACGTAAAATCCAGCATTTTACGCTTCCCTCCGCAGACACTTTCCCTATACTCGACCAGGCAAACATTTACTTACATCCGGACATAAATGTGACTAAGAGCACAGCCGGGATGGAACGCAATTTCACTTAAGGAACACTCATGACGATATCCTCATCGGGCCTGTTTGCGCGCCTGTCGCGCGGCAGCCTTGTTAAGCAAATACTGGTTGGGCTGGTGCTCGGCGTCGCGCTGGCACTGATCTCAAAACCTGCCGCCGAGGCCACTGGCCTGCTCGGCACACTGTTCGTCGGCGCGTTAAAAGCGGTCGCGCCGGTTCTGGTTTTGACCCTGGTGATGGCCTCAATCGCCAACCATCAGCAGGGGCAGAAAACCAATATTCGCCCGATTCTGTGGATGTATCTGCTGGGTACGTTCTCAGCCGCGCTGACGGCGGTTGTCGTGAGCTTTATCTTCCCGTCAACGCTGCAGTTAACCACCGGCGCAACCGACATTACCCCACCTGCGGGCATTGTTGAGGTGATGCACGGCCTGCTGATGAGCATTGTCGCCAACCCGATCCATGCGCTGATTAACGCCAACTACATCGGCATTCTGGTGTGGGCCGTCGGCCTGGGCTTCGCTCTGCGCCACAGCAACGACACGACCAAAAACCTGGTTAACGACCTTTCTCACGCCGTGACGTTTATCGTGACCGTAGTCATCCGCTTTGCGCCAATAGGTATTTTTGGCCTTGTGGCATCTACGCTGGCAACCACCGGTTTCGGCGCGCTCTGGGGCTATGCGCAGCTGCTGCTGGTGCTGGTTGGCTGTATGGCCGTCGTAGCACTGGTGATTAACCCGCTGCTGGTGTTTCTGCAGACCCGTCGTAACCCGTACCCGCTGGTGCTGATGTGCCTGCGCGAAAGCGGCGTGACCGCCTTCTTCACCCGCAGCTCGGCGGCAAATATTCCGGTCAATATGTCGCTGTGCGAAAAGCTCAATCTGGACCGAGATACCTATTCCGTCTCAATCCCGCTGGGTGCGACCGTCAATATGGCGGGGGCGGCCATCACCATCACCGTGCTGACGCTTGCCGCGGTGCATACGCTGGGTATTCCGGTGGATCTGCCGACGGCGCTGCTGCTGAGCGTGGTGGCATCTCTTTGCGCGTGTGGCGCCTCCGGCGTGGCGGGCGGCTCGCTGCTGTTGATCCCGCTGGCGTGTAATATGTTCGGTATCCCGAACGAGATCGCCATGCAGGTGGTTGCGGTAGGCTTTATCATTGGCGTACTGCAGGACTCCTGCGAGACGGCGATTAACTCCTCCACCGACGTGATGTTCACCGCTGCGGTGTGCCAGGCGGAAGACGCGCGTTTAGCGAAGAATGCTCTGCGCGGATAAAAATAAAAGCCCGGTGGCGGCTACGCCTGACCGGGCCTACAGGTTTAGTAGGTCGGGTAAGCGTAGCGCCACCCGACAAAGAACTTAAAGCGTCACACCACTCTTAAAGATCGCCAGTTCGCGGAAGTCGTTCTTCTCGTTGCAGGTATGCCTGCCGCTGGCAAATTCCACGATAGCGTCCACGAACTCCGTCAGCAGCTGCGGCATCGCCTTGCCGTGGATAAGCTGCCCGGCATCAAAGTCGATCCAGTGCTTTTTCTTCGCCGCCAGCTCGCTGTTGGTGGCGATTTTTACCGTCGGCACAAACCCGCCGTAGGGCGTCCCGCGCCCTGTGCTGAACAGCACCATATGGCAGCCGGCTCCGGCCAGCGCGCTGGTGGCGACCGCATCGTTGCCCGGTGCGCTCAGCAGGTTCAGACCGTGGATTTTAAGACGCTCGCCGTAGCGCAGCACGTCAACCACCTGGCTCGCGCCCGCTTTCTGGGTGCAGCCCAGGGATTTCTCTTCCAGCGTAGTGATCCCGCCCGCTTTGTTACCCGGCGACGGGTTCTCATAAATCGGCTGATTGTGGGCAATGAAGTACTGCTTGAAGTCGTTCACCATGGTAACGGTCTTCTCAAACGTCGCTTCGTCGCGGCAGTGGCTCATCAGAATACGTTCCGCGCCGAACATCTCCGGCACCTCGGTCAGCACCGTCGTGCCGCCGTTGGCAATCACGTAGTCCGAGAAGCGGCCGAGCATCGGGTTAGCGGTAATGCCGGAGAGGCCATCGGACCCGCCGCACTCCAGCCCAAACTTCAGCTCGCTCAGCTTGCCCGGCTCGCGCCTGTCGTGGCGCATCACCTCGTACAGCTGGTGCAGATGCTCCAGGCCCGCCTCCACTTCGTCATCCTGGTGCTGACACACCATAAAGTGCACGCGCTCAGGATCGAATTCGCCCAGCGTGTCGCGGAAGGCGTCCACCTGATTATTCTCGCAGCCCAGGCCAATCACCAGCACCGCGCCCGCGTTCGGGTGGCGCACCATGTTTTGCAGCATGGTGCGGGTGTTGATGTGGTCGTCGCCCAGTTGGGAACAGCCGTAAGTATGGCTGAAGAGGTGCACCCCGTCCGTACCTTCGGCACCGTTGGTCTCTTTCAGAAAACGCGTCTGGATCTGACGCGCAATCCCGTTGACGCAGCCGACGGTCGGGAGGATCCACAGCTCGTTGCGGATCCCCACCTCGCCGTTGGCGCGGCGGTAAATCTGCACCTCTCGATCCGCTGCCTGGCTCTCTTCCGCCGGTAAATCAGGTTGATAGTTGTACTCGTCCAGATCGCTCAGGTTGGTGCGGGTATTGTGGGAATGGATATGTTCACCCGGCTCGATATCCGCCAGCGCATGCCCAATCGGAAGGCCGTACTTAACGACGTTCTCCCCTTTGGCGACAGGCTTCACGGCAAACTTGTGTCCGCGAACGATCGCCTGACGCAGGGTGATGCTCTGGTTATCAACGGTCACCACGTCGCCTTCACCCAGATCCGTCAGCGCGACGGCGACGTTATCCAGCGAATGGATTTTGATGTATTGCATATCAACCTCAAACGGCCCTAGTTCAGTTCAATGGCGAAGTAGTCACGCGCATTGTTAAAGCAGATGTTTCTCACCATGTCGCCCAGCAGCTGGATATCCGCTGGCGCTTCGCCTGCGTGCACCCAGCGGCCAATCATCTGGCACAAAATGCGGCGGAAATATTCATGACGGGTATAGGACAGGAAGCTGCGGCTGTCGGTCAGCATGCCGACAAACCGGCTCAGCAGGCCCAGCTGCGCGAGCTGCGTCATCTGACGCTCCATGCCGTCTTTCTGGTCGTTAAACCACCAGCCGGAACCGAACTGCATTTTGCCCGGCATCCCTTCGCCCTGGAAGTTGCCGACCATGGTACCCAGCACTTCGTTATCGCGCGGGTTCAGGCAGTACAGGATGGTTTTTGGCAGCAGGTTTTGTTCGTTCTGTTTGCTCAGCAGTTTGGACAGCTCTTCCGCCAGCGGACGATCGTTGATGGAGTCGAAGCCAACGTCCGCGCCCAGCAGCTTAAACTGACGCTGGTTGTTATTGCGCAGCGCACCGATGTGGTACTGCTGCACCCAGCCGCGACGGGCGTATTCCGCACCGAGGAACACCAGCACCGCCGTTTTGAACTGCGCCACGTCGTGCTCGCTGAGCGATTCGCCGGACAGGCGACGCGCCAGGATGCTGTCCAGCTCGGCCTCGTTTGATTCCGCGAACAGCACCACGTCCAGCGCGTGGTCAGAGACTTTACAGCCGTGCGCCGCGAAGTGATCCAGACGTTTGGTCAGCGCGGTTTGCAGGTCAGCGAAACGGCGGATATCGGTATCCGACACTTCTGCCAGCTTTGCCATGTAGTCGTTAAACGTGGCCTGCTCAATGTTGAAGGCTTTGTCCGGGCGCCAGCTAGGCAGCACTTTGATATCAAAAGAGGTATCGCTGGCGATAACGGCATGATGCTCCAGAGAGTCAATCGGATCGTCGGTGGTGCCTACCATCTTCACGTTCATCTGCTTCATGATGCCGCGCGCGGAGAAGTCCTCCTGCGCCAGCAGCGCATTGCAGCGATCCCAGATTTCATCGGCGGTCGTTGGGGAGAGCAGTTTACCGGTGATGCCGAACGGACGGCGCAGCTCAAGGTGCGTCCAGTGGTAGAGCGGGTTGCCGATGGTGTGCGGAACGGTCGCCGCCCAGGCGTCAAACTTCTCGCGGTCGGTTGCATCGCCGGTACACAGGCGCTCCGCGACGCCGTTGGTGCGCATGGCACGCCATTTATAGTGGTCACCCTTCAGCCAGATGTCATACAGGTTTTTGAAACGGTAATTTTCGGCAACCTGCTGCGGCGGCAAATGGCAGTGGTAGTCGAAAATCGGCTGGTCTTTGGCGTAGTCATGGTACAGGCGGCGAGCAAATTCGGTATCTAACAGAAAATCGTCGGTCATAAACGGCGTCATTATCGTCATCCTCGTTACGGGAGCGTCAGAAAGCGTATGTTCATATGCTGCAAAGTTATCACACCAATTCCCATCGACCGAAGCTTTTTTCGTGAGTGAGATCAATAAACGCCAACAAATAATTTCCCCTCACTTGAGCAAACCGTTCTGCATCCCGCGCCATTACTGGCTTTGTCCGCGACAATGAATGTCCCCACAAAGAATCATACATTTGTGATATCACTCACCTTTTAAAGTTGTATGACAAGTTATCTTTTCGCCGTCGCAAACTATAAGCCGACGGAATGCATTACCGGTGTTTGAGACATCGGGTTTAACGGTACGGATACCGACTTATGCACGCTTACTTATGGCAAGGTTCGGGCCGTTCCGGGACATGCTCCCGGCTACGCCCCTCCCGTTACACAACTGCTCCCGGAAACGGTCGAGAGGTTGCCGCGCCCAGGCGCGGACATAACATAACGATGAGGTTTTAGATGCGTAAAATTAAAGGGTTACGTTGGTATATGATCGCACTGGTGACGTTAGGCACCGTGCTTGGCTACCTGACGCGTAACACCATAGCGGCGGCTGCGCCTACGCTAATGGAAGAGCTGCACATTTCGACCCAGCAATATTCCTACATCATTGCGGCCTACTCCGCGGCCTATACCATCATGCAGCCGGTAGCTGGCTATGTTCTGGATATTTTAGGCACCAAAATCGGCTATGCCTTCTTCGCCGTGACCTGGGCTATTTTCTGTGGCGCCACGGCGCTGGCAGGCAGCTGGGGCGGGCTCGCGCTGGCGCGTGGTGCAGTTGGCGCCGCCGAAGCCGCGATGATCCCCGCAGGGCTGAAGGCCAGCTCCGAATGGTTCCCGGCAAAAGAGCGCTCCATTGCCGTCGGCTACTTCAACGTAGGCTCGTCGATTGGCGCGATGATTGCGCCGCCGCTGGTGGTGTGGGCTATCGTGATGCACAGCTGGCAGCTGGCGTTCATTATCTCAGGCGTGCTGAGCTTCGCGTGGGCCATGGCGTGGCTGATTTTCTACAAGCATCCGCGCGACCAGAAAAAACTTTCTGAAGAAGAGCGCGAATACATTATTGGCGGTCAGGAAGCGCAGCATCAGGTCAATAACGGCAAGAAAATGTCCGTCTGGCAGATCCTGGGAACCCGTCAGTTCTGGGGTATCGCCCTGCCGCGCTTCCTGGCTGAACCGGCCTGGGGTACCTTCAACGCGTGGATCCCCCTGTTCATGTTTAAGGTCTACGGCTTTAACCTGAAAGAGATCGCGATGTTCGCCTGGATGCCTATGCTGTTCGCGGATCTGGGCTGTATCGTCGGCGGCTACCTGCCACCGCTGTTCCAGCGCTGGTTTGGTGTGAACCTGATTGTTTCCCGTAAGATGGTGGTGACCATGGGCGCGCTGCTGATGATTGGTCCGGGGATGATCGGCCTGTTCACCAGCCCGTATGTGGCCATTGCCCTGCTGTGCATCGGTGGATTTGCGCACCAGTCCCTGTCCGGCGCGCTGATTACGCTCTCGTCTGACGTCTTTGGGCGTAACGAAGTGGCGACCGCTAACGGCCTGACCGGGATGGCGGCGTGGACCGCGAGCACGATGTTCGCCCTGGTGGTCGGCGCGCTGGCGGATACCATCGGCTTTAGCCCGCTGTTCGCCGTGCTGGCCATCTTCGACCTGCTGGGCGCGGTGGTGATCTGGACGGTGCTGAAAAACAAATCCGCCGAGGAGCTGCAAAAAGAGACGGTTGGCAGCCCCGCGACGCAGAGTTAGCGTTGCTGTGCCGGGTGGCGGCTTCGCCTTACCCGGCCTACAAAACCCGTAGGCCCGTGCAAGCGAAGCGCCGCCGGGCATTTAAAGGCCGCTCAGTAGCGGCTTTTTTCATGGCAAAATCTGGAGAGTGGTACGCAAAAGTGGTATAACAAATCATCTGCCGTACCCTGCCTGGAGCGCATATGGAAATCACCGAACCACGTCGTTTATATCAACAACTTGCTGCGGAGCTGAAAGATCGCATCGAGCAAGGGGTCTATCTTGTCGGTGATAAACTTCCCGCCGAGCGCTTCATCGCCGATGAAAAAAGCGTCAGCCGCACCGTGGTGCGCGAAGCGATCATCATGCTGGAAGTGGAAGGCTACGTTGAGGTCCGCAAAGGCTCCGGCATTCACGTCATATCCAATCTGCCGAAACACTCTCCCGTCGCGGACGAAAGTCTGGAATTCGCCAGCTATGGTCCGTTTGAGCTGCTCCAGGCTCGCCAGCTGATTGAAAGCAATATTGCCGAATTTGCCGCGACGCAGGTGACCAAGCAGGACATCATGAAGCTGATGGAGATCCAGGAGAACGCCCGTAAGGAAAAATGTTTCCGCGATTCCGAGTGGGATCTGCAGTTCCACGTTCAGGTCGCCCTGGCAACCCAAAACACGGCGCTGGCGGCAATCGTTGAGAAAATGTGGACTCAGCGCCATCACAACCCGTACTGGAAAAAACTGCACGACCATATCGATTCCCGCACCGTCGACAACTGGTGCGACGATCACGATCAAATCCTTAAGGCGCTGATTCGTAAAGATCCGCATGCCGCCAAGCTGGCGATGTGGCAGCACCTGGAAAACACCAAGCAGATGCTGTTCAATGAAACCAGCGATGACTTCGAATTTAACGCTGACCGCTATCTTTTTGCCGATAATCCGGTTGTTCATCTCGATACGGCGTCCAGTGCCGCAAAATAGCTGACGTTTCTGCTGGCAGGCGCGACGCTGCGCCTTCCGGCTTACACGAGTAAGCAAAACATATATAGTGTCAGCCTTTGTAAATCCCCTCGCTCACATCCTGGGCTTACGCCAAAATCAACTCGCCCCTGCAAATTCTGTGACGCAGAACGTTGGGCTTTGTTACAATTGGATTCAATTCCTTATTTTGTAAGTTAGTGCTTGCTAACCAGCCAATTAACAGGGAACAGTGTTGGCCACACCGCAATGTGTCCGCGAGCGACCATAATGAAATCACAACAATGTCGCCGTGCTGTTTGTCCCGGATAACAGGCGTGACGTTAACCGATTTCCAGGAACACTGAATGGAACTTTTGACCCAACTACTGCATGCCCTCTGGGCGCAGGATTTTGAAACGCTGGCCAACCCTTCCATGATTGGCATGCTCTATTTCGTCTTGTTTATGATCCTGTTCCTTGAGAACGGTTTGCTGCCTGCAGCCTTCCTCCCCGGCGATAGTTTGCTGGTGCTCGTGGGCGTGCTGTGTGCCAAAGGGGCGATGGCGTTTCCACAAACCATTTTATTGCTGACCGTCGCCGCAAGCCTCGGCTGCTGGGTGAGCTATATCCAGGGAAGATGGCTGGGCAATACCCGAATCGTCCAGAACTGGCTCTCGCACCTGCCTGCGCACTATCACCAGCGGGCACACCACCTTTTCCATAAGCACGGGCTTTCCGCGCTGCTGATTGGCCGCTTTATCGCCTTTGTCCGCACCCTGTTACCTACCATTGCCGGCCTGTCAGGCCTGAGCAGCGCGCGCTTCCAGTTCTTTAACTGGATGAGCGGCCTGTTATGGGTGCTTATTCTGACGACGCTCGGCTATGCGCTGGGTAAAACGCCGGTCTTTATGAAATATGAAGACCAGCTGATGTCCTGCCTGATGCTGCTGCCTGTGGTGCTGCTGGTCTTCGGCCTGGTTGGCTCCCTGATTGTCCTGTGGAAAAAGAAATACGGAGCCAAAGGCTGACGATGGTTATCTCCCCGCTCGCTCTGCGCCGCTTTGCCTTTGCCGTGATTACGCTGGTCGTGCTCAGCGCCCTGCTGCTGGCATGGCGCGCGCTGTCGCACCAGGAGTCAACGCTGGCGATCCGCCCGGTAAATCAGGGTGCCAGCGTGCCTGACGGTTTTTCCGTCTGGCATCATCTGGACGCGAACGGGATCCGCTTTAAGAGCATCACCCCGCAGGACGATGTTTTACTGATTAAGTTTGATTCCCGTGCGCAAAGTGCCGCCGCGAAAGTGGTTCTCGACCGCACGCTGCCGCACGGGTATATCATTGCTCAGCAGGAAGATGAGAGCCAGCCTGCAGCCTGGCTCTCATTGATTCGCGATACGTCGCATCGGTTTGGATAACTTCCAGGATTCCGAATCTTTTCACTCACTTTGGTGATTCCCCCGTTTACTTACTATGCTTAAGTACGCGGAGCACCCCTCGAATGTACTCCGCATAACTTTGGATAGCGGCTGATACCGCAACACAATGGAAGGTTTCGATAATGAAATTCCGCATGACTCTGGCTCTGGCCCTTTTTTCTTTAAGCACAGCATCCTTCGCCAACTCTCTCTGTCAGGAGAAAGAACAGGATATTCAGCGTGAGATCGGCTATGCCGAAAAGCATAACAATCAGCACCGTGTTGATGGTCTCAAAAAAGCGCTGAGCGAAGTGAAAGCGAACTGTTCAGACAGCAAGCTGCGTGCCGATCGCCAGAAGAAAATCGCTGAACAGAAGGACGAGATAGCCGAGCGCCGTCGCGACCTGCAGGAAGCGAAAGAGAAAGGGGATGCGGAAAAAATTGCTAAGCGCGAGAGGAAGCTGAAAGAAGCGCAGGACGACCTGAAAGCGCTGGAAGCTCGCGATTATTGAGTTAACGGAAATCTCAACAGGAGAGAGAATCATGTCAAAAGATACGACGTCTGAACATCTGCGCGCTGAACTGAAATCCCTGGCCGATACCCTTGAAGAGGTGCTGAACTCCTCGGCTGACAAGTCAAAAGAAGAGGTCAGCAAGCTGCGCAGCAAGGCGGAGCAGGCGCTGAAGGAGAGCCGCTATCGCCTGGGCGAAACCGGTGATGCGCTGGCGAAACAGACCCGCGAAGCGGCTGCGCGCGCGGACGAGTACGTGCGTGATAATCCATGGACGGGTGTAGGGATTGGTGCCGCAGTGGGTGTGGTACTGGGTGTCCTGCTGACGCGTCGCTGATATGGAAGATCCTCGTCACGCACAAGGGCCTGCTAACAACGTCCTCGGCATCGGCCAGCGTATCTTAACGACGCTGGTCGGGATTGCCGAAACGCGCGTCCGGCTGGCAGTGGTCGAGCTGGAAGAGGAGAAAGCGAACCTCTTCCAGATGCTGCTGATGCTCGGGCTGACCATGCTCTTCGCCGCGTTTGGTTTGATGAGCCTGATGGTGTTAATCATCTGGGCCATTGACCCGCAGTATCGCCTTAACGCAATGATTGCCACCACCGTCGTTCTGCTGGTCGCAGCCTTGATAGGCGGTATCTGGACGCTGCGTAAAGCGCGCCAGTCCACTTTCCTGCGCCATACGCGTCAGGAGCTGGCGAACGATCGCGCCCTGCTGGAGGATGACAAGCCGTGAGCGGTAAAGCCGAACGTCAAAAGCGAAAAGCGTACCTGCTGAGCCAGATCCAGCAGCAGCGGCTGGATCTGTCTGCCAGCCGCCGCGACTGGATTGACGCGACGCGACGGTTTGACCGGGGCTGGAATACCGTCCTGAGCCTGCGCTCATGGGCACTGGTCGGCAGCAGCGTAATGGCCATCTGGTCCGTTCGTCATCCGAATATGCTCATCCGCTGGGCGCGCCGCGGTTTTGGTGCCTGGAGCGCCTGGCGGCTGGTGAAATCCACGATTCGACAGCAGCAGCTGCGGTAGCCTTCTCGCCGGGTGGCGCTGCGCTTACCCGGCCTACGGATTGACCGT
>NZ_JBJHHG010000033.1:35115-39407 GCF_045257065.1 Enterobacter sp. PP-008-ECC_S150
GACGAAACGTAGGCCGGGTAAGGCGTAGCCGCCACCCGGCAAAATCCCCCTTACTCAATATCTTTGAAAAAGATTGACAGTTTTCCTTGCTAACAATCGCCAACCGTCACGTTTATGATGCTCTCCATCGACAGCAACGACGCGGTATCTACCCGGAATTGCAGACAAATAATGTTCAGCCGCTGATGTGGTTTCCTGGAGAGTAAAATGAAAAAATTAGAAGATGTTGGTGTACTGGTAGCGCGTATTCTGATGCCAATTCTGTTCATCGTGGCAGGTTGGGGCAAAATCACCGGTTATGCAGGTACCCAGCAGTATATGGAAGCCATGGGCGTTCCGGGGTTCCTGCTGCCGCTGACCATTCTTCTTGAGTTCGGCGGCGGCCTGGCAGTGCTGTTCGGCTTCCTGACCCGCACCACCGCGCTGTTTACCGCAGGCTTCACCGTGCTGACCGCGTTCATCTTCCACAGCAACTTTGCGGAAGGCGTGAACTCTCTGATGTTCATGAAAAACCTGACCATCGCGGGTGGCTTCCTGCTGCTGGCGGTCACTGGTCCTGGCGCATACAGCATCGACCGCGTTCTGAATAAGAAATGGTAAGCACGCTATACTGAATAAACACAAAGCGAGGAGACATCTCCTCGCTTTTGCTATCTGACGGAGGAGAAACAAATGGGACAACTCGTAGACGGCGTCTGGCAGGATGTCTGGTATGACACTCAATCCACCGGTGGACGCTTCAAGCGCTCTGTTTCAGCCTTCCGTAACTGGCTGACCGCCGACGGCGCACCTGGCCCAAGCGGCGAAGGCGGCTTCGCGGCGGAGAAAGATCGTTATCATCTTTATGTTTCCCTTGCCTGCCCGTGGGCACACCGCACGCTGATCGTGCGCAAGCTTAAAGGTCTTGAATCCTTGATTCCGGTTTCGGTGGTCAACCCGCTGATGCTGGAAAATGGCTGGACGTTTGACAGTGATTTCCCCGCCGCCACCGGTGATGAGCTGTATCACCATGATTTCCTCTACCAGCTTTATCTTCGCGCCGACCCGCACTACACCGGGCGCGTGACCGTGCCGGTGCTGTGGGACAAGAAAAACCAGACCATTGTCAGCAATGAGTCTGCGGAAATCATCCGCATGTTCAATACCGCATTTGATGCGCACGGCGCCCGCGCCGGAGATTACTACCCGACTGAACTGCGCGATAAGATTGATGAGCTGAACAGCTGGATCTACGACAACGTCAACAACGGCGTCTACAAGGCAGGTTTCGCCACCAGCCAGGAAGCGTATGACGAAGCGGTCGGGAAGGTATTTGAATCGCTGGAGCGTCTGGAGCAGATCCTGGGCCAGCATCGCTACCTGACGGGCGATCGCCTCACGGAAGCGGACATTCGCCTGTGGACCACGCTGGTGCGCTTTGATCCGGTCTATGTCACCCACTTTAAGTGCGACAAGCATCGTATCAGCGACTACCTGAACCTGTATGGTTTCCTGCGCGACATCTACCAGATGCCGGGCATCGCGGAGACGGTCGACTTCGACCATATTCGCACCCACTATTTCCGCAGCCACAAGACCATTAACCCGACGGGCATTATCTCCATCGGCCCGTGGCAGGACCTGGATGAGCCGCACGGTCGCGACGTGCGTTTTGGATAAATATCAAGGGCATCAATAGATGCCCTTTTTTAATTCACCATCTCCATCTATCCTTACTTTGATTGCTTAAAAAACAAGTGATTGACCGATTATTGAGGCAAGGAAAAATGGACTGGTATTTAAACGTACTGCGCAACTACATTGGATTTGGTGGCCGAGCCCGCCGCAAAGAGTACTGGATGTTCATTCTGGTGAACTTCATCTTCGCGCTGGTGCTAAGCATTGTAGACAAAATTCTGGGCTGGGAGTGGGCGAGCGGGGAAGGCGTTCTCACCTCAATTTACGGCTTATTTATTCTGTTGCCTTCCTGGGCCGTGCAGTTTCGACGTCTGCACGACACCGATCGTTCGGCGTGGTGGCTGTTGCTGCTGCTGATCCCGATCGTGGGGTGGATTGTGATTTTGATCTTCAACTGCCAGAGCGGCACGCCGGGCGAAAACCGCTTTGGTCCCGATCCTAAAATCGGCGCATAAGATAGAGCCCGGTGGCGCTTCGCTGACCGGGCCTACTCGCTATTTGTTGTGCTGGGCAAAGAGCTTTGGTATTTCCCGCAGGCACCACGACTTGGCTTCGCCCATGCTGTCGCGACGCCATGCCATAATAATGTCCACTTCGCTGGTGTACTCCGGGCTCACGACCCGCAGCCGCCCTTCCGCAATATCTTTTTCCACAAACGGGTACGGCATGGTCGCCACGCCAAGCCCTGCCAGCAGCGCCTGACGTTTGTCTTCCAGGGAGGTCACCGTCAGACGAGGCTGTTTATCCAGCAGCTGCACCGTCAGCACCGGACGCTCGCGCGCGGTATCCGCAACCGCCACGCCGCGATACTTCACGCGCGTCACTTCAGAGAGCGGCTCCGGCTCCTGGTGAATTGGATGATTGGGTGCGGCAACGTAGACGTTCATGACGCTGTAAAGCTTGCGCGAGTTGATTTCCGATGAGGAACGAAAGTGCATGTCCGGCGCAATGACGATATCCGCCCTGCCCGTCTCCAGACGTTCCCACGCCCCTGCCAGCACCTCGGTGATGATCGACAGCTGCGTATTGGCCTTCGCCGCCAGGCGATCCACCAGCGGGAACAGCGCTTCAGTCGGTACCAGCGCTTCAGTCACTAACGTCAGGTGGGTCTCCCAGCCCCGCGCCAGCGCTTCGGCGTCCGTCGTGAGCTTGTCCGCCGCTTCCAGCAGCACGCGGCCGCGCTCCAGCAGCATTCGGCCCACGTTGGTGAATTTTGTTCGATGACCGGAGCGGTCAAACAGCACCACGTCCAGCTCTTCCTCCAGCTTCTGCATGGTGTAGCTTAGCGCAGACGGAACGCGCCCCAGCTCATCTGCCGCCGCCGCAAAACTGCCGCGGCGGTCAATCGCGTCCATGACGCGAAGCGCCTCAAGCGTCAATGCTCTCTCTTTAGCCATCTCGTTCTCATTCAGGAAATTTGAACATACCCGGCAGAATATCTGGCTAACAATGAAGCGTCCATACCTTTACCATTGTTTTAGTGTAAAGAGAGGTCAAGTTTATGATTACGACAAGAACAGCTAAACAGTGCGGACAAGCCGATTTCGGATGGCTGCAGGCCCGCTACACCTTTTCCTTTGGACACTACTTTGACCCTAAACTCCTTGGTTACGCTTCATTACGCGTGTTGAATCAGGAAGTGCTCGCCCCGGGCGCCTCCTTCCAGCCGCGTACGTATCCGAAAGTCGATATCCTGAACCTGATCCTGGAAGGCGAGGCAGAATACCGCGATAGCGAGGGCAATCATGTCCAGGCAAAGGCTGGCGAAGCGCTGTTAATTTCCACGCAGCCGGGCATCAGCTACAGCGAGCACAACCTCAGCAAAGACAAAACGCTGACCCGCATGCAGCTGTGGCTGGACGCCTGCCCTGAGCGGGAAAATCCGCTGGTGCAGAAGGTAGATTTAACGGGCGACAGGCAGCAGCTGATTGCATCGCCCGATGGCAGCAAAGGCAGCCTGCAATTGCGTCAGCAGGTGTGGCTGCATCACATTGAGCTGAAGAAAGGTGAACAGGCGAGCTTCCAGCTTCATGGTCCGCGCGCCTATTTACAGTCTATTCACGGTACGGTGCATGCGGTGACGCATACGGAAGAGAAAGAGGCGCTCACCTGCGGCGACGGGGCGTTTATTCGTGATGAAGCGAATATCACCCTGGTGGCGGATACGCCGCTGCGCGCGCTGCTGATTGATTTGCCGGTTTAAAAATCCCCTCAGGCGAGGGGCTCGATCGGTTCCCTCTCCCCTATGGGCTGAGGGTTCCCCACAAAATAATGCCTGCATGGACGACCCCCTCTCCATTGAGGGAGAGGGTTGGGGTGAGGGGGGAACATATGGCTGTAGTGGTCATTCCGTTCACTTTATGTTCCTTGCTACTCTGTGACGACATGACCGGTGAACGTGCCAGGGTGGCTCAATCGCCACCCCCCCTGGCGACCCGGGCTCCCGGCGGTAAATCGCCGCTTCGCGGTGCCCTCAGCTTATTCCTTCAGGCTATCGGGTCGGGCATGAGCCTGCATCCCTGCAGGCCACGCCCTCTCGGCGCATCCCTGCGCCTCGCCCCGGCCTTACGGAAACGCTTCGGCGATTTACAGCCGGACCGGGGCATCGCTGTAAG
>NZ_JBJHHG010000034.1:0-35048 GCF_045257065.1 Enterobacter sp. PP-008-ECC_S150
TTATTCCTTCAGGCTATCGGGTCGGGCATGAGCCTGCATCCCTGCAGGCCACGCCCTCTCGGCGCATCCCTGCGCCTCGCCCCGGCCTTCCGGAAACGCTTCGGCGATTTACAGCCGGACCGGGGCATCGCTGTAAGGCATTCATAACCCTGATGGCACATACATTGCTTTAGGTTTGAAAATTACTGGGAATTTCTCAGCCCACAGGGAGAGGGAGAAGAAATCAGCGGATCACCTCATAAATGGCCGTCTGGATAGACTGCCATTTTTTGTTGCTGGCATCCGGCTGTGACTGCGCGCGGCGTGTGGCCATATCGAGATCGTGCTGCTGGCGTTTCACCACCGCAGGCACGGTGCAGAAAGCTTTGAGGTACTCTTTACGCACCGAGGTCAGCGACTCGCCGTTCGACATCGCGTGGCTAAGCGTGTTGATAAAACGACGACACGGCTTCTCTTCTACCATGTTCTGCCGATAGCGTAACATCAGCTCCAGCACATCATCATGCCCGGCAGACATCGCCTCCTCGGTCCAGGAGAGCTTCCAGTCCATCCCCCCCTGTAAAAAAAGCTGCACCACGCGGGTATCGTTGCGGTTAACGGCCGAGCGGAAGTTATTCTCATCCCAGGTTACGCCCATGCGCGTGAGCGTTTCGCGCGAGGAAGGCGTCTCGCGCATTTCCTGGGGAGCCGCCGCTTCTGCCGCTCGGGCGGTTGCAGGCTGCGGTTTGCTGCTGGTCACCAGCCAGAATCCCCCCGCCACGATGGCAATCACCATCACGCCAACCGCCCCCCACAGCGCGCCGGAGATGAGCTGCTCGCGCTGTTCCGGGGTGCGCGGCGCGCGCTGGGTCGGTTTTTCAATGGTGTCTCGGACCTCGAACAGATCTCCACCGGTGACCCGATCCATTTTCTGCGCCTTTTCCCAGAAGGTATGCAGTTCGCTGGCATCGACCGCCATGAATCCGGCGGGATTGACGCGGGTTCTCCCCTCTTCAAACGCCCGTTGAACGGGGCGTGCAATCTGCGCGTAGTAGTTATCCAGCAGCTGAATTTGCGCCGAGCTTAGCGTTTTCTGAACGGTGATGCTGTTGCGGATCTGCCGAATGTCATCAAGGAAGGTTTGCAGCGTTTTGCGCGGTTCAACCAGCAGCGTCAGCATGGACGGATCCCTGAACAAAGAAGCGTAATAGCGGCTGAACTCTTTTTTATCGACCAGCATCTGCGCCAGTTCACTGAACATCATGCCGCTCAGCACATCGTTGATCTCGCCAAGCTTCAGCCAGCGCCGGACGCGATCGGCGTTAAACAGGGTCTTAAGATGGTTGTTCAGCTTGACCTGATCGGGCCAGGCCTGCTGGATAATCCCTTTAATCATCAGCTCTATCGCGCGTACCTGCTTGTGCGCCTGCTGCTGCTGAAGTTCACTTCCCGGCGCCAGGTCAGTGCTGTAGGTCAAAAGCGGCTGCTGCAGGCGAAGATGTTCCAGCGCGGTGACAAACCGCATCGCCGCTATCAGCTGGTTTTCGCTCACGTCCTGCCCGCTTTCATACTGCGGAACGCGCTGCTGCAGCAGACGCAGCTGGAGCGTAAATTCCGACATCTCGGCATCATTCAGGTTGAGTTTTTTCGCCACGGCTCCCCAGCCGCCCAAAGCTAATCGCGCGCTGTCGAGCTGTTCCAGGAACCAGCGTGGATCTTTGCCCTCGGAAGCATGTACATTCAAAAGGAGCAAAATTTCCACCGACGCCTGGCGAATGACCGCCAGACAGTGTTCGAACTGTTCGCGAATATGATGTGATGTGCTGAGAGTCATTGTTTTCCTTAAGCGACAGCGAAGACATCCGAAATGGGCGCGTGACGGCCTTTTTTCTTTTTATTTATACGCGGTTAACCATACCTGACTTTCTGTTGAAATAAAGTGACAACCCTAAAATCATTTAAAATGTTTCAGGAGAATCCGAATGCCGGTTTTAATTACCCCTCGCCTGGCCTGTTCGCCCCTGCAGGAACAAGACTGGCCCTTTTTTCTGGCATTGCAGCAGCATCCCGACGTGATGCGCTTTGTGGCGCAAGACCGCCCCGTCGCGGCGATCCGCGAGGCGTTTGATGCGCGCCTGACGCCCTGGGTGCCGGGCAGCACGCACTGGCTTTGCCTCGTCGTACGTGACGCAGCCTCGCAGGCCCCGCTGGGCGTGACCGGGTATATTCATCGGGAGGCGGACTGCGCCGAAGTGGGCTTCCTTTTCGCACCCGCCGCGCAGGGGAAAGGTTACGGCTTTGAATCCCTGAAAGCGCTTTGCGATTACGCTTTTCATCAGGGCGGGATACGTCGACTCACCGCAACCGTCACCGCGGGGAATGTGGCTTCAAAACGCCTGCTGGAGAAAACTGGCTTTCGTCTGGAAGGTGAGTTACGCGAGAGTTATTACCTTGCGGGGCGCTGGCAGAATGACTGGCTATTTGGTTTATTACAGCATGAATACCTGAATAATAATTCCTGATCAACGGCCATTTGGCGGATATTTCTCGAACGTCGTTTCCTCTACAGTGTCGCTATTAAGAGGAATTGAATATGAAAGGTCATGGGCTGAAAATATCTTCTGCCGCCATAACGTTAATAAAAAAACATCAGGGTCTTTCTCTGGAGAAATATCGCGACGAAAGCGGATTATGGGTTATCGGCTATGGCCACGTCATCCGCGATCGGGCGCAATTTCACGGCCCCGTCACGCCATCCCAGGCAGAAGAACTGCTGCATGACGATATTCATCGTTGTGAGGCGCTGCTGCGGGAAAGCGTGGCCCGTCCTTTAACCCAACAGCAGCATGATGCGCTGGTTATGATGATATTCAGTTTCGCCGGGCTGCCTTCGCTTCCAAAGGCGCTTTTTCAGGCCGTCGCACGGCTATAGTAGAGCGCCGCCTGCGTTCTGTTTTTCACGTCCAGTCGACGGAAAAGCGCTTCGAGGTGCGCTTTTACCGTCGCCGCGCTGATGTTGAGATTGCGACCAATCTCTTTGTTTGACTCCCCCGCTGCCAGCAGTTTCAACACGTCGCGCTGACGCTCGCTCAGGGATGATAACGCCTGAGGCGACGACGGCTCTTCAACCCACTCGCCGGGAAAACAGACCATCCCTCGGGATACTGAATCCAGCACGGCGGAAAACCGCTCAGGACGGGCATTTCGGGGAATAATCGCCATGACGTTTCGCTGGCGCAATTGCTCCACCCATCTGGCCTCTTTTTTCGCCAAAACCAAAATTACGCGTATCGCCGGAAAGCGTTGCGTCATCTCTTCCAGCAGGGCAATCCCGTCGTCCTGGATAACATTGCCGTCAATCATGACGATAGCTGACGGCGAAGCGGAAACCTGCGTCCATAAATCGTCTGCCTGACAGGTCCCTGTCATATCTATTTCCGGAATTAACGCCTGAAGACTGTGTATCGCTCCGTGAATAAAGAGTGACTGCCTGTCAAACATGATTACTCGCATCGGTTTTCTCCCTCTGATAATAACGAAGGGGGATTCTACAGAGGGGGTATTTAAGAAAAAACTCAACGAATGGAGACGTTACAAATCCCTCTGTGTTCTTTATATCTGTCCGTATTTGGACACATCCGCATTAAGGAAATCCTTAAGGGGGTTCCTTCCCCTTAAGACCCTGCATTACAGGAACATACCGCCTGAGACTTCAATACGTTGCGCATTCATCCAGCCCAGCTTATCGCTGAGCAGTGCCGCAATGGCATCGCCAATATCGTCCGGCAGCCCCACGCGTCCCAGCGCCGTCTGCGAGGCCAGCAGCGTGTTCAGCTCCGCGTTGTCGCGCACGCGTCCGCCGCCAAAGTCGGTTTCAATCGCGCCAGGCGCGATGATGTTGACGGAAATCCCGCGCGCGCCCAGCTCTTTCGCCTGATAACGCGTGAGCACCTCCATCGCCCCCTTCATGGCCGCGTAGGTTACCGAGCCCGGCTGGGTAAAGCGGGCCAGCCCGCTGGAGACGTTCAGGATCCGTCCTCCGTCGTTGAGCAGCGGCAGCAGGCGCTGGGTCAGGAAGAACGGTCCTTTGAAATGAATGTTCAGCGCCTCATCAAACTGGGCTTCCGTCGTGTCGGCGTAGGGCGCATATAAACCCGTTCCGGCATTGTTCAATAAATAGTCAAAAGTGTCGCGCTGCCAGACGGTCTTAAGGGTTTCCTGAAGCTGTCGGGCAAAATCATCAAAACGCGCGATATCCCCGACGTTAAGCTGTAATGCCGCCGCGTTAACGCCTTTTTCCTGAATTTCATGCACAACGTCCAGCGCTTCCTGCTGGCTACGGTTGTAGGTCAGGATAATTCCCGTGCCGTCTGCCGCCAGCTTCAACGCCGCGTTTTTACCCAAACCACGGCTACCACCCGTCACTAATGCAATACGTTCGCTCATCATAAACCTCGTTTTGGCTGTTATGGAGATTGAGATAGAGCTTATTAGGTGATAGAAAATCAATAAAGATGGACAAAAGCGCTTCACTGTTTCAGTAGCAACAACAATGAGCTTCCTCTATGGATAAAATTCACGCAATGCAGCTATTCGTCCGCGTCGCGGAGCTGGAGAGTTTTTCCCGCGCGGCAGAAACGCTCACCCTGCCGAAAGGCAGCGTGTCGCGACAAATTCAGGCGCTGGAAAACCGGCTTGGCACCCAGCTATTGCACCGCACCACGCGCCGCGTCAGCCTGACGCAGGACGGCATGGTCTATTACGAGCGGGCAAAAGATCTGCTGGCAAACCTTGATGAGCTCGACGGACTGTTTCAGCACGATCCCTCCAGCATCAGCGGACGGCTTCGCGTGGATATGCCCGTCGCCGTTGCTCGAAATTTAGTCATACCCAAACTGCCCGCTTTTCTGCAGCAGTATCCGGGCATTGAACTGGAACTCAGCAGCAGCGATCGTCTGGTGGACGTGATCCGCGAAGGGTTTGATTGCGTCGTCCGCGTCGGCACGCTGAAGGATTCAGGGCTGATTGCGCGCCCGCTCGGCAAGCTGACGGTGATTAACTGCGCCAGTCCGGATTATCTGGCGCGATTTGGCTACCCGGAAACGCTGGATGATTTAGGCTCGCACGCCGTGATCCACTACGCCGCGATGCTGGGAACTCGCCCCCAGGGCTTTGAGTTTTATAACGGCAGTGCGGCGCAGTGGGTAAAAACGGGCGGGGTGTTGACCGTCAACAGCACGGAAACTTACCAGGCAGCCTGTCTCGCCGGGCTGGGCATTATTCAGGTTCCGCGGGTGGGGGTGCGTGATTTACTGCGCGCGAAGAAACTCATTGAGATCCTCCCGCAATATCGGGCCGAACCGATGCCGGTTTCCCTGATTTATCCCCACCGGCGCAACCTCTCCCGCCGGGTACATCTGTTCATGGAGTGGCTGACTGAGCTCACAAAAGCTTACGTGGACTAGCCGCAGGCTATACTTCAAAAACACATCCAGCCAAACGAAAAGGAAAAGACGCGTGACGTCGGAAAAGAACCCGCAACGACCCACCCAACATTTAGAGTACGAACCCGTCAAAAAGATGGAAACCGGGCCTGAGGAGGCCAAAACGCCAGGCACCGCCAGCAAAGCGCTGGGGACCGTCACCGGCATCGCCGCGAGAATTCAGCAGTTCCCCATGGTTGCGCATCTGATACGCGCGACCGAACGCTTCAATGACCGCATGGGGAACCAGTTTGGTGCGGCCATCACCTATTTTTCCTTCTTGTCGATGATCCCGATCCTGATGGTGTCGTTTGCGGCGGCCGGTTTTGTACTCGCGTCGCACCCGACGCTGCTGCAGGATATCTTCAATAAGATCCTGAACAACGTCAGCGACCCGACCCTTGCCGGCACGCTCAAAAGCACCATCAATACCGCCGTTCAGCAGCGTACTACCGTCGGCATCGTCGGCTTGCTGATCGCCCTTTATTCCGGCGTTAACTGGATGGGCAACCTGCGCGAGGCCATTCGCGCCCAGTCGCGCGACGTCTGGGAGCGTAAGCCGCAGGATCAGGAGAAAATTTGGGTGAAGTATCTCCGCGATTTTGTGTCGCTGATAGGCCTGCTGGTCGCGCTCATCGTGACGCTTTCCATTACCTCGGTGGCGGGCTCGGCGCAGCAGATGATCATCTCCGCGCTCTATCTTGACTACATCGAATGGCTGAAGCCCGCCTGGCGCGGCATTGGGCTGGCGATTTCCATCTTCGCCAACTACCTGCTGTCTTCTGGATCTTCTGGCGCTTGCCCCGCCATCGTCCGCGTAAGAAGGCGCTGATCCGCGGCACGCTGATTGCAGCGATCGGCTTTGAGGTGATTAAAATCGTGATGACCTACACGCTGCCGTCACTGGTGAAATCCCCTTCCGGCGCGGCTTTTGGCTCGGTGCTGGGGCTGATGGCGTTCTTCTACTTCTTCGCGCGTTTGACCCTGTTCTGCGCGGCGTGGATAGCCACCGCCGAGTACAGAGACGACCCACGAATGCCGGGCAAAACACACCGGTAACCCCACTCGCGGGCTGAAATTTCAGCCCGCTTCATCATTTCAGCATATAAATCCAGTCCGTAACTTTTATTTAACCGAAAACCAGTTTAATTGACTAACATTTAAAATCTGTGAAGCATTTCATAGACGTGTTTTGGCTGGTCTGAAAATTATCCGCTTTTTGTTGTTTTTATGACCACGCCACGACTTTGTTACAGATTGAAATGTCGCTTTTGCTGTGCGTAATATGGCCTTTCGTTCGACAAAAATAAGAAAATATTATGCAAGCAACCGCCACCACACTCGCCTCAGAAACGGAAAACGTTCCGGTAAATTCGCGCAATAAAGTTGTCGTCGCCTCGCTGATTGGCACCGCCATTGAGTTCTTCGACTTTTACATTTACGCCACCGCGGCGGTCATCGTCTTCCCGCATATTTTCTTCCCGCAGGGCGACCCGACGGCGGCCACGCTGCAGTCTCTGGCGACCTTTGCGATCGCCTTTGTCGCGCGTCCGATTGGCTCAGCGCTGTTTGGACACTTTGGCGATCGCGTTGGCCGCAAAGTCACCCTGGTGGCCTCGCTGCTGACCATGGGCATCTCCACCGTCGCCATCGGCCTGCTGCCGACCTACGAAACCATCGGCATTCTGGCGCCGGTCCTGCTGGCGCTGGCGCGTTTTGGTCAGGGGCTGGGCCTGGGCGGTGAATGGGGCGGCGCGGCGCTGCTGGCCACCGAGAACGCCCCGGCGCGCAAGCGCGCGCTGTATGGTTCCTTCCCGCAGCTTGGCGCACCGATTGGCTTCTTCTTTGCCAACGGGACGTTCCTGCTGCTCTCCTGGCTGCTGACGGATGAACAGTTCATGAGCTGGGGCTGGCGTATTCCGTTTATCTTCTCAGCCGTTCTGGTGCTGATTGGCCTGTATGTGCGCGTTTCCCTGCATGAAACGCCGGTGTTCGCCAAAGTGGCCGCGGCAAACAAGCAGGTGAAGGTGCCGCTCGGTACGCTGCTGACCAAACACGTCCGCGTGACCGTGCTGGGCACGTTTATCATGCTGGCAACCTATACGCTGTTCTACATCATGACCGTCTACTCCATGACGTTCAGCACCGCAGCCGCGCCGGTTGGGCTGGGTCTGCCGCGTAACGAAGTGCTGTGGATGCTGATGATGGCGGTGATCGGGTTTGGCGTAATGGTGCCGATTGCGGGCCTGCTGGCCGATAAGTTCGGTCGCCGCGCGAGCATGATTACCATCACCACGCTGATCGTTCTGTTTGCCCTGTTCGTCTTCCCGCCGCTGCTGGGTTCAGGCAGCCCGGCGCTGGTGATGGCCTATCTGCTGATTGGCCTGAGCCTGATGGGGCTGACATTCGGCCCGATGGGCGCGCTGCTGCCCGAGCTGTTCCCGACGGAAGTGCGTTATACCGGCGCGTCGTTCTCCTATAACGTCGCGTCCATTCTGGGCGCGTCCGTTGCGCCGTATATCGCCACCTGGCTGCAGGCGAACTACGGTCTGTTCTATGTGGGGGTTTATCTGGCGGCGATGGCAGTGCTGACGCTGATTGCGCTGCTGCTGACGCACGAGACTAAGCACCAGGCGCTGTAAGCTAACGCCGGGTGGCGCCTACGACTTACCCGGCCTACGATTCACATGTAGGCCGGGTAAGCGCAGCGCCACCCTGCAAAAACAGGCCTCACCTTACTTCTTCATCTGCGACAAAATGGTCCGGCACTGGTTCTCCTCACCTTCTGACGGCGAAACCAGCGCCAGCAGCGCTGCGGCCGGGGTGACCAGCGTTGCAAGGGCCGCAGCCACCGCGCCGCGCGCAATCAGCGGCCCGGGCTTCACGCCCGCCTGCGGATTTTTAAAGGTGCCGCGCACGTAAAGCGGCGAGCGCAGGGTGATGATGCGGATCCCCTTGCTTTCCGGATCGATGGTCAAATCCAGCTGCTCCGAGGCCATGCTGGCGGTACCGGTCACGTTGATCACCGCGTTTTCCGTGTCGAAGGCAAAAATCTGCGGACGCGCCACGCCGTTGACCAGGTCCAGATTGGCCGCCGCACAGTTCACCCGCACCTCGTCATCACCGAAGATTTGCCCGATGACAAAGTTGCCCACGTTCAGCCCCAGGATCTCCATCAGGTTTCGGCTCACCAGCCCGTCGTTCATCAGCAGCTTCAGGTTACCGTTGCCGCTGCCCAGCAGCGCCGCTACCGAGTTCCCCACGCCGCGGATGTCGGCATCACCGTTCATTTCACCGAGGGTTTTCTGCATCAGCTCGACGTTCGGCATCAGCTCTTTCAGCTTCAGCCTGCGAGCCTGGATCTCCGCCCGTCCCTGCATCGGCTTCTTATCGCCTTCCAGGTGAATGTTGGAGGAAATCGTCCCGCCCGCCATGCCGAACTTCAGCGGCTGCAGGCGCAGATCGGCATTTTTGAGGAGAATATGGGTCGAAAGATTGCTGATCGGCAGCGTGCTGCCATGCTCAATTTTTCCGCCTTTGAAGCGCACATCGGCATCCATCACGTTCCATTTGTCGGTTTCGAAGCGATCGTAAGGCAATACTTTACCCGCGGGCTGAACGTCCTTTTTGACCTCTTTCGACTTTGTGCCTTTGCCCGAATCTACGCCAATCAGCGGGCCGAGATCGGCCAGCCGCAGCTGTCGGGACTCGACATCCCCTTCCAGTTTCGGGCGCGGTTTTCCGGTGGTGTAGGTCAGCGTGCCGTGGATGTCGCTGTCGCCGATCCGGCCGTTAAAATCCCGGTAGTCAAAAACGGACGATTTTTCGGTGTCGATTTTAGCGACCAGATGCCCGTCCGTTTCGAACGGCGGGGTATCCGGCAGCAGTACGCCGGTGAGGTCATACAGCTCGCCCAGCGAATCACCGGCAAATTTCAGCTGCAGATCGACACCGCCCATGTTCATCGGGTCGTTAACCGTGCCCACGAACGCCACGCGGGTGTTACCTGAACGGAAGTCCGCCTGTACCGGGAACGGCGTGCCTTCGCTGCGCAGCGCCAGCATGCCGCCGATTTTCCCTTTACCGCTGAGCGGCTGGTCGTTGTAGCGCCCTTTCGCCGTCAGGCCGAAGACATAATCGCCTACGCTTGCCTTGTCGCCTTTGGCTTTCGTGCCCGTGACCTCGCTAAACGGCAGCGGCTTGCCCAGCGGATCGACCAGGATCTCCACGTCGGCCTTGCTGACCTTATCGTCGATGGCGATCCGCCCGCGATCGAAGAGAATATTGTCGAGACGGAATGACCAGGAAGAAGGCTTGGCATTCGGATCTTTTTCGCCGTCGCTGGCCAGGTTAAACGTCCAGTTGTTGTTTTTTTCTGAGAGTCTAATCAGGCGCGCATCCGGCTGCTGAAGTTTGATCCACGGCAGATAGACGGTTTTGGTAAAGAGCGCCAGCGGAGCCAGCGTGGCCTCGACGCGCGGCAGGTGGATCATGGTGACGTCCGGGATATCCGGCGGGTTGCCGAGAATGATGTCGTCGGCATGAACGTGTGGCCAGGGGATCCAGCTTCGCCAGCCGGGCTCCTCTTTCTGGCGCTCCCATACCACCCCTAAATCGCCGCGTATGGCGAAGGGGCGGTTCAGTTCGGTTGAGACTTTCTGGTTGATGGTCGGCTTGAGACGGTTCCAGTCAAACGTCGCAATGATGATGGCGACGACCACGATCAACAACAAGAAAATCCCTGCTGTCCACGAGATCACCCTGGTTGTTCTTGTCATTTTTATCCCCTTTCCTGATGACCTGTTCTGTAAAACTATAGTCCAGACAAAGGGAAGCGGGCTTATCAGAGGGTTGTTATCACGTTATCGAGGCGATCCATGGGTACCGGGCGAGAGAGATAATAGCCTTGCGCCGCCGCTGCGGGAGAGTTTTGCACATCGCGCCACTCTTCCAGCGTTTCTACACCTTCAACAATCACGCCCTGGCAATAGCGGTTCATCAGCTGTAATAACAGCGTAAACAGATTCCGCCCTTCCGGGGTCTGACGCAGCATAATGAACAGATCGCGGGCCACTTTAATGTAGTCGTAACGCACTTCGCTCAGGGCAGAGAAGTTCGCCATGCCGGTGCCAAAGTCGTCCAGCCACAGCGGGCCGTACTCGCATATGGAAGCAAACGAGGAATCCTGCGGCAGACGGACGTGCTCCACCAGCTCAAATCGCATCCACGGCAGGGTGGCGATAAGCTCCTGCAGTTTCGCGTTCTGCCGCAGCGCCAGCAGGGTTGGGCCATCGACGTTCACCGAGGCGAGGATATTGTGCTGTTCGAAAAAAGCGTGCTTCGTCGCCAGCATACGAAGCTGCTCTTCCAGCACGTCCAGACGCTGGCGAACGGCAACTTCGGCAAAATAGCGATCTGGCGCAATGCGCTGGGTAGGGTTGGAGGGATGCGTCACGACGGTCAAAATTTCAATGGCCATCAGTCGACCGTCTGTTCGGTAGATGGGCTGATAGGTGTACGCACGCTCGCATTGCAGCCAGTAGCGATGCTCCTGCAAGTTCTCAATACTTGCCTCAGGCGTAGTGCTCAGCCGCTGGATAACCTGCTCTGACTTCATTTCAGATGTCCTGTTGTTGGGATAGCCTTTCTGGACTCGTCACAGGATTATCGGCGCGACAATTGAGAACTTTATGTTCAATTCACCGCGAAAATGAAATTAAGATGACAGAAATGCGCGGGAATACGCGCTGGCTCAAACAAAATAATGGAACGTTGTTTTAATATAGTTGACCGGTTAATTCACTCAGCGCACACTGCTGATAATTCTTCTGTTCAGGTTCACGACTATGTCCAAAAAAATTGCCGTGATTGGCGAATGCATGATTGAGCTGTCACAAAAAGGCGCGGAAGTCAGCCGCGGATTCGGTGGCGATACGTTAAACACGTCCGTTTATATTGCCCGTCAGGTTGCGCCTGAGGCGCTCACCGTGAGCTACGTTACCGCCCTGGGCACGGACAGCTTCAGCCAGCAAATGCTGGAGGCCTGGCAGAGCGAACATGTTGAAACGTCGCTGATTCAGCGTATGGAAAACCGCCTCCCGGGACTTTACTACATCGAAACCGACAGCACCGGTGAACGCACGTTTTATTACTGGCGTAACGAAGCTGCGGCAAAGTTCTGGCTGGAGAGCGACGCGGCCGCGGCCATCTGTCAGAAGCTGGCCACCTTCGACTATCTCTATCTGAGCGGGATCAGCCTGGCGATCCTCAGCCCTGACAGCCGTGAAAAGTTGCTCTCGCTGCTGCGCGCGTGTCGTGCCAACGGCGGTAAGATTATTTTCGACAATAACTACCGCCCGCGCCTGTGGGCCAGCCGTGAAGAGACGCAGCAGGTCTATCAGCAGATGCTGCAGTGCACCGACATCGCCTTCCTGACGCTCGACGATGAAGACGCGCTGTGGGGAGAGAAGCCGGTTGAAGAGGTGATTGCACGCACGCAGGCGGCAGGCGTAAGCGAAGTAGTGATTAAGCGCGGCGCGGAGTCGTGCCTGGTCGCGGTGGCGGGTGACGCGGTGGTTGAGGTTCCGGCGGTGAAGCTTGCCAAAGAGAACGTGATTGATACCACGGCGGCAGGCGATTCATTCAGCGCGGGTTATCTGGCGGTTCGTCTGACGGGTGGAACGCCGGAAGCGGCGGCCCGGCGTGGGCACCTCACGGCCAGCACCGTGATTCAGTATCGCGGGGCGATTATTCCGCGCGAGGCGATGCCTGTATAACCCCTCACCCTAACCCTCTCCCCATAGGGGAGAGGGGACTATGAACACCGGGGTGAGGGGATTACTGCCCTTGCGGAATATCCGTCGCGTCCGGGTGCAGATCATCCGCTGCGGTCGCCGGCTGCGGCGCGGAAGTCATGATGGAATCCCAGGTGTTTTGCAGTTCCTTCATGTCATATTCCGGCTCGCCTTTCGGCTGCAGAAGAATCAACGCCATATCCTGCGACAGCTGCTGACGTAAATCCTGGTTGAGCATATCCACGGTCAGGCCGTTCAGGAAGTCCTGACGAAGCTTCTGGTACTGTTCCGGCGCAATATCGACAACCTGATTCTGCAGGGAACGAATACGCTGGCTGATGAGAATATCGGTATCGGCACGCGCGTACGTCGCAAACAGCTTCTGCAGCTCCAGTTTTTTCTGCGCCACCAGCGCGTTGAACTCCTCTTCAGGGAGGCCCTCTTTACGCACTTTTGCCAGCTCTTTCGCAACCACGCCCAGATTCGCATTCAGCTTATCGCCCGGTGATTCAACGTTAATGGCACATTGCGCGCGCTGGAACAGCACGCGGCAGTCAAAGCCAAGGGCAATATTCTTCACGTTGTTTTTGCTCAGGGTCTGCTGTACGTGCCAGAACAGCGCCTCACGCGCCAGATCGGCACGCCAGTAGCGGAGCAGCGCCGCGGACTCGCGAATGGGCTGCCAGGCGTTGTCCCACATGACGGAGAGCCGGTCCTGACGCACGGTGTCCGTCATGATGCTGACAGGCGCAACGGGCAGCGGAGAGAGTGTCGGAACTGGCGCAGGCGTTTCACGCTTGCCTTTCAGCTCGCCAAACGCTTTGTTGATCTGCTCAACCACCGCACGGCTATCCACATTGCCGACCACGATCAGCGTCATCGCGTCAGGGGTGTACCATTTCTGGTAGAACGATTTGACCTGCCCGGCATCCACCGGCTGCTTCAGCGGCTCAGCCGGATCGTGACCCAGCAGCGTGGAGCCTTTCAGGCGGTAACGCCACGCGGCCTCTTTGGTATCCGCAGGCCAGGTCGCCACCATGTCGCTGTTGCTCAACGCGTAATTGATGGTGTCCGGCGTGATGGCCAGATTGCCAGAGGCATCGGAGAGATACGTCAGCGCTTCTTTAAGCAGGTCGTTACGGTTATTAGGCAGGCTCAGGTTAAACATGGTGTAGTCGTACGAGACAACAGCCGGAGGGAGCGGGCGTTTCGGATCGATGGCCTGCTGCCAGAGCGAACGCACCTGAACCGCTTGCAGACTGCCGCTCTGCGTGAGCGCCAGCCGGGGAATAAAGTGGCTAAAACCGGTTTGCTGGGTGCTCTCCGTAAGGGAGCCGGTATTGATGGACAGACGGATTTCAATACGGTCACTGGGACGCTGCGGCGTGGCTAACACCTGCCACTGAAAACCATTCGCTAATGTCCCTTGTTGCCAGGCCGGGTCTGGCTGGAGCGCATCTGCCTGCACATAACTGGCTGCTGCCATCATCAGCAAACCGCCGGTTAAGAGTCGAATTTTTGTGCCCTGCATGTGAACCCCTGATCAACATTCCTGGTTAAAAAAGAGTGCCTCGCGACGCGCTTCACTCTTAAAGATGACGATGAAAACACGTCAATTAGACCGCGCGTTCGGCAAAACGTCACGGTCCGAAGTGAAATATACCCAAAAAAAATCTTGTCGAATTATGACAGGTACGAACAGTTATTATGCGCAGGAGCCCGCACTCCGACAAGGGAATACGGGCATTTGTGACAAGATTAAGAGGATAAGCCAGGATTTTTGCTGTCAGTTGAACGATTATTCAGGGTATCGTCGAGCTTTTTGTGATCCAGCTCTTTCACCCATTTCGCCACCACCACCGTCGCCACGCCGTTACCCACCAGGTTGGTTAACGCGCGCGCCTCTGACATGAAGCGGTCAATACCGAGAATCAGCGCCAGACCTGCTACCGGCAGGTGACCGACAGCGGAAATGGTGGCTGCCAGCACGATAAAGCCGCTGCCCGTTACGCCTGCCGCACCTTTAGAGGAGAGCAGCAGCACCACCAGCAGGGTAATCTGATGGAAAATATCCATATGGCTGTTGGTCGCCTGCGCGATGAACACCGCCGCCATGGTCAGGTAGATCGACGTGCCGTCCAGGTTGAAGGAGTAGCCCGTCGGGATCACCAGCCCGACCACCGATTTACGGCATCCGAGCTTCTCCATCTTGTCGAGCATGCGCGGCAGCGCCGATTCCGACGAGGAGGTGCCCAGAACAATCAGCAGTTCTTCGCGGATGTACCGGATAAATTTGAAGATGCTGAAGCCCGTCGCGCGGGCGATGGAGCCCAGCACCACCACCACGAAAAGAATACAGGTGATATAGAAGCAGATAATCAGCTGGCCCAGCTGCACCAGCGTACCGACGCCATACTTACCGATGGTGAAGGCCATCGCACCGAAGGCCCCGATGGGCGCCAGGCGCATGATCATATTGATGATGCCGAAAATGACCTGGGAGAAGCTTTCGATCACGTTAAAGATAAGCTGGCCTTTGCTGCCCAGACGGTGCAGGGCAAAGCCAAACATCACGGCGAACAGCAGCACCTGGAGGATGTTTCCGCTGGCAAACGCGCCAATGACGCTACCCGGAATGACGTCCAGCAGGAAGGCGACCACGCCCTGATCCTTCGCCTGCTCGGCATAGACCGCCACCGCTTTGGCATCGAGCGTCGACGGGTCGACGTTCATCCCCGCGCCTGGCTGCACCACGTTGACGATGATCAGACCGATAATCAGCGCAAGGGTACTGACCACTTCAAAATAGAGAAGCGCCACTGCACCGGTACGCCCTACCGCCTTCATGCTTTCCATGCCAGCGATGCCCGTCACGACGGTACAGAAGATCACCGGAGCGATGACCATTTTAATGAGCTTAACGAACGCGTCGCCAAGCGGTTTCATTTGCGCGCCCAGTTCAGGGTAATAGTGACCCAGCAGAATACCGATGGCGATGGCTGTCAGGACCTGGAAATAAAGACTTTTGAAGAGTGAGGTTTTCATAAGGTGTCCTTGGGAAGAAAAACCACAGGCTTTGTAAGGTTATGGTTAACCTGCGGCTTTAAAATAACACCCACATAACAGGACAGAAATAAACTCAGTTCAAATTTGAAACACAAATGTTAAGAACTTTGAGCTGGCTCGCACAAGCCAGCAACAAAATTACACTTTTGCGTTATTGTCAGCACCAGAAAGGTATCGTTGTTCAAAGACATCCGCAGGAACTGCGGGGGCAAAAAGGAAGCCTTGCCCGCTCTCCACGCCCGCCTCTGCCAGCCATGCGCGCTGTGCGTCGGTTTCAATTCCCTCGGCAATGAGATGCAGGTTAAGGCTGCGCGCCATCTGGATAATCGCCTGCACCATGCTGCAGTCGCCCGGCAGACCGTCAACAAACGCTTTGTCAATTTTGAGCACGTCCACCGGCAGGGTTTTCATGTGCTGAAGCTGGCGCAGCCCGGCGTATCCCATGCCGAAATCGTCCAGCGCAATGCGAATCCCGGCGTTACGCAGCGGTTTCAGGATCGCCACCGCCTCATTAGGGTCGTCAATGCGTCGGCTCTCCGTCACTTCCAGGGTTAACGTATCAGGCTTGATTCGGTAACGATGGGTAAGCTCCAGCATCTCTGAAACCATGGTGGGGTGCATAAGCTGCAGGGCAGACAGGTTGACCGACAGCGGCAGCGTCACGCCGCGCGCCTGCCAGGCGGCAAGCTGACGGCAGGACTCCTCCAGCACCCAGTAGCCGACGGTGACCATCAGGCCGCAGGACTCGATGCGCTCAATCAGCCCTTCCGGCAGCGCCCATGAACCATCCGGCTGCTGCACGCGCAGCAGCGCCTCGGCGCTTTTCACCTCTCCCGTCCGCAGATCCACCTGCGGCTGCAGCCAGAGGGCAAACTGGCGGTTATCCAGCGCGGTCAGGATGTCGCTCTCTTCCGTCAGGCGCTGCTGTGCCTTTTCCATCTGCTCCGGGTCGAAGAACTGGATCTGATTTTTGCCTTTGCGCCGGGCGGTAAACGCCGCCGAGAACGCGCGGCGATAAAGCTGTTCCGCGGTCAGATCGCCATAGAACATGGCAATCCCGATACTGGCGCTTGGGCGAAGCTGGATACCCTGAACCGGCAGCCGCTCATTAATGACAGTGAGTACTTGCTGACCTAACGTGATCGCATGCCAGGGTTCTTTGACGCCGTTGGCAATCACCACCAGGTCGTAACCGCTAACCTGGGTCAGCACCATGCGCGGGGAAAGGACAGACTTGATCTTCTCCACCAGGGTGAGCAGCAGCATTTCGCGCTGGCTCTCCTGCAGTACCCCAGCCGTGTCCTGCAGGGTTTCACAGGCAATGACCATCAGCGCCGTGGTTTGCTGGCGCTCTACGGTTTGCTCCAGCATCGCCATCAGGAACGCTTTATTGGGCAGTTCCGACACCGGAAAACGGGTGGCGCTACTGCTCAGCTCATCCTGCTGGCGCTGGATGCGCTGCTGGTTGAGGTTGTAGCTGCGCACCAGCATGCCGATCTCGTCGTCATGGTGCAGACGCGGCAGCTCAAGCTGGTGTCCCATCTGATCCTGCGGCGCAAGGGTATTCAGCTCGCGGGCGATACGGCGCAGCGGATGAACAATCAGCCGGTTGATGCACCAGGTGAGCGCCACGCTGAGGATTAGCGTCATAAGTAAGCAAGTGGTCACTAACGTAACAACCCAGCTCATGACGAATTTATACATGCGGTAGGAGTCCGCCTGTAATACCAGGTAGGCCAGCGGCTGCGGATTGGCAGGGCGTTCGAGTGAATAAACGGGCAGCGAAATTTGCACCGGGAGTTCAAAAAGGCGCATCACCATCATCGGTACGGGGCGTTCCGGGATAAAGCTCATCCGCAGCGCCTGAAACTGGTTAGGCAAGACGACGTCGGCGCGGCTAACGACGCCGGCAGGCTGAATGCGTTTTAAAATGGTTTCCGCTTCGGGAATATCCCCTTTCAGGATAGAGGCGGAAAGCGGGCCGCGTACCGAGCGGGCGATACTTTCTAACTGCGAAGCCGTGTTATAGCGATTCTGCTGTACGGAATGAAACAGCAAAATTACGCAGAAGAGCAGGACAAACAGCAGGGTAACGGCAGAAACCATCGCCATCTGTTTGATCGTTAAGGAACGGCTGACACGCAAAATGACTCTCCACAAAAACTCGAAGCGCAGGGCGCGCCAGGGTGTAAACCTGGCGCGCCTGAGTATACCCGATTGCTGCGCTATTAAGAGAGACTTACAAATGGATTAAGGAAAATCCGATTACCAGTCCGCGTAAGGGGTGAGCGGCCGCGGCGGTAAGTCCATATCGCCCTGCCAGCCTGCGGCAGAGTAACGCACGTAAATCAGCGCATGGCTTGGGGTATAGTCTTTCGCTTGCTGAATATCCACGCCCATGCCCACAAACCAGTTGGACGTTACGCGGCGTTCGATAATGGCCCGCGCGGTATAGCCCGTGCCTGAAGAACTGCTGCCGGTTTCCATCGTGCCCCGGTCGGTATAGCGGTCTGGCTCATCGGTCGGGATCAAATTCTGGATCGGGTAGCGCAGCTCGTCATTCGTCTTAGAATGAGACCAGGAGACCGAGCCACCCAGCTCCCAGGACCAGTTCTCCGTGCGTTTACGCCAGGTCACCGGCAGTGCGAAGGAGACATACTCCTGCGGGCTGTAATAGCCGCCCTGGCCCAGGGTATAACCACTCAGGTCTTTGTCGTAATGCCAGAGCATATTGGAGACGCCCACCGTCAGGCGCTCATTGTTTTTATTAATGAGCTTGTAGTAGTAACCCGTCATCCAGCGGACGCGCCAGTTATCTTCCACATTTTTACCCGTCAGCGTTTCCGCGTTCAGGCTTGACCAGACGCCGTTCGCCTCCCCTTTGTCGTAGCTCAGGCTTACGCCGCCACCGGTGGCACGGACGCCGCCCCAGGTGGTGCCGGTGTTGGTATCTTTTTGCCCGCCAAAGGCCAGCAGAGAGCTGGAGATGGGCCGACGATGGGCGTTAACGGTATAGCCGATGGGACCGAGATCGCTGCTGTAGCTGATGCCACCCACCACGTCGACGACGTCAAAGCCCATCGGCGTGGTACCAATATCCATCGACCAGGTTTTGTTCTGCCAGCCAACGGCAACGCTCGCGCCGTTGTCGGACTGATGGATGTTGCCGCTACACGGCGTCGCGGAGCAGGTCCCCCAGTTGGGGTCGTATGTACCGTCTTTCGTTGCAAACGAACCGGCATCCATATTGACCAGATCGCTTCTGAAGAACATCCGCCCGTCAGACAGCGGGGCATCGACCTGCAGCATGGTGGTATGGGCTTTCAGATCGGAATAGCCGCCCGTACCGCTGGAGCCCCAGTAGTCGTGCTGCAGCGTGACGTTTACGTCCTGCTGACGGTACAAATCACCGGCATCACTCCGCACGCCGCGCTTCAGCCAGTCGTCCTTCTCATCATTACGCGTCAGACGGGTGAAGCTATCGTTGTCGGCCGGACGGGTCGTCGTGATGCCGGACGACACCATCGCATCTTTATAGGTGTCCAGCGCCTGCTGAGGCTGCCCGTTTTGCGCCTGGAAACGCGCGGCATCACGTAGCACCAGCGCGTTTTCCATGGATCCGGGCTGCGATTTAGCCTGCGGAATGATTTTATTGAAGGTCTGCTCGGCGGCAGCGGAATCGCCCAGCCCTGCCTGCGCCATCGCGATTCGGCGCTGCATGTTGAGCGACGGCGGCTGGCCGTTTTGCGCGGCGGGCAGTTTCGCCAGCTCTGCGCGCGCGGCATCTTTGTTACCCTGCGCGCTGTAAATCTCTGTCAGGCCGAGGATCGCGTCTTCGTTCTGCGGCTCACGCTGCAGAACGGCGCTGTACGTCGTTTTCGCCGCGTTCAGATCGCCACGCTGCTGCGCCCAGTCCGCCAGCGTCAGGTCGATGCGGGTAGAGGTTGGCTGCTGACGAAGAAGATTCTCTGCGTCCTGCTCTTTGCCGCCGTCGCGCAGACGGTTGGCGGTTTCCAGCACCTGGTTGCTTTGCAGGCGGTTGGCAAGTTCCTGAATATTGCCGTTCCACTGGCTGCGCGGTAGCGTGTCCAGATGCGCCAGCGCGGCGCGGTCCTGGTCGTTTCCGGAAAGATAGAGCCCGTTGGCATACACCTGATCCGGGTCGGACGGTTTCTGGCTGGCAAGCTGACGCATCAGGGTATCCGCCTGGCTGCGCTGACCCGCGCTGTAGAGATCGCGCGAGAGACGATAGGTTATCCACACGTCGCCGGGAGAGAGCGCCAGACGACGACGCTGGATCTCTGCCGCCTGGGCGTATTTCCCCTGATTCTCCAGCTGTTCTGCCTGGGCGGAAAGCTGCTCGTTGGTCAGGCTACGTTCAATATCATCTATGCTTCGGCGCTGGCTGGCGGAGAGAGACTGGATAAACTGCGAAGCCTTCTCCGGCGACTGCGCGCGGTAAATATTGGCCAGGCCGCGAACCGCATTGCTGTTGCCGCTGTCCATGCGCAGCGCCTGACGGTAATAGCGTTCCGCCGCGTCGTTATCTTTACGCGCCGCCGCGGCATCTCCCAGCCCCAGCACGGCATAGCTGTCGGTATTGTCGACGCTGCGTGCCTGCTGATAGTAGCGCTCCGCCTGCGCCGGGTTATTGGCCTTCAGCGCGGCATCGCCCTGCTGGATCAGCAGCCAGTAGCGGTTAACCTTCAGCAGGCTGTCCCATTTACCCCGGTTGTCGCTCTGGGGATCGAGGGCGATCGCCTTTTCAAACTGGGCCACCGCGCGGGCGCGGTCGCCTTTCTGGGAATATGCCTGCCCAAGGGCGCCCACCGCTTCGCTGTCGGTATGGTTGGCGCTGACGGCCTTTTGCAGCTCGGCCACCGCCTTACTGCCCTGCCCGGCATCCACCGCCGCCAGCCCTTCCGCTTTCGCACGGAACGCCGGATCGGCGAGCTGTTTTTGCTGCGCTTCAAGCTGGGCACGCGCCGCGGTGACGCTGTCGCCGTCGCTGAAGACGCTCAGGTATTTTTGCAGCGCGCTGACGCTGGCGCTGCTGGCAGGCTGGCCTTTAATTTGGTCATACCACATATCAGACGCCTGGTTACGGCCATTGTTCGATTTGGCCATCTCCTGCAATACCGCAAAGCCTTCATCACGGCGTCCGCTCTGGAACAAAAGCTGGGACAGCGTTGCCTGCAGCTGCGTATTGCCTGGGCTGCTGGCATTGATTTTCCTGAGCTGGTTTATGGCCTCATTCCGGCGAGCAGGGTCTTTTGCCACGACGTTCCAGTATTCCGTCGCCACGTCGCCGCCCGGCGGATTGCCGTCAAACAGCTTGTCATAGGCGGCAATGGCCTCCTGCGTGTGCCCCGTGGTGGCGAGCAATCGCGCCTGCTGGAGCTGCTGGCGGCCATCCGGCGTGGAAAGCATCATCGTGCTGCGCGACGACTGGTACGCACTCGACCCCGGCGCGATCCCCTTCAGGCGATCCAGCTCTTTTTGCGCGCCGGCGTTATCGCCCTGGCGCAGCAGGTAGCGAAAGCGGGCGGCAATGACGTCAGGGTTGTTCGGGTCAATCAGCTCAAGACGATAGAGCGACTGACGAACCAAATCCTCACGCTGTGTCGATTCGCCCAGCCGAACCTGTTCCAGCAGCTGTTTCTGCTGCGGGGAGTTGGCGGCCTGGGCCCACGGCATAAGCGCCAGGCCAAGCGATAAAGTGAGTAGATTTACTGTGAACTTGCGCATTCCTGGCCCCAATCCGGTATTAATTCACCTTTTGCGGTGAAGCGAAAACGATGCTGATCCCATCCCTGCCCAAAGAGAGTCAGGACGTAGCTGTAATAGGCATCGTTATCGGGAAAATGGTCCGCAACGCGCTGGCGCTGAACCGCCTGAGCGTCACGCTGTTGTAAAAACGGCAGCATAGCGGCAGAGAATCCGACCGGGCCGTCGCCGGTACGTTTCCCCGTCGCCACATCCACTTTCTCCGGCGGCACATTCCGTTTTATTGTCTTTGCCGCCATCGGCTGGAAGCGGGTCAGCAGACGGGCTTTCTGAGGATCGTTATCACTCATCATGCCTACCCAGAGATAAACGCGGATGGCGTCATAGCCTCCCACCAGCGCTTTATCCTGCTGTAGCTGCCAGCCACTGTTTTTCTGATACTGCACCCAGTCCGGCGAGAATCCCTTCGGCGCGCTTTCAAGCAGCAGCCGCAGATTGGTTTCACGCAGTTGGCTCCACGGGGTACCAAAACGCGTGAAATAAGCCGCCAGCTGCGGAGGAAGATAGCTGGGGTTAAAGCGCCAGGCGTGTTCGTCGGCAAAACCGACTTTACCCGGAAGCAGCATTGCGCCAAGCCCCGGCACTTTCACCACCTCTTCGCTGGCAATGCGTTTCAGCAGCGCCTGGCCCGTGCGGGTATAGTCGGGATGTTTCCACAGCCGGCCCGCTTCGAGCAGAGACCAGGCAATCCAGACATCGGCGTCAGAGGCGGAGTTAGTATCGATCACCTCCCACGTCTCTTTCTCTTTCTGCCCCCAAAGCCAGGCAGGCAGATGCTCGTTGAGATCGCCGCTGGCAAGATTATCGCGCGTCCACGTCAGCAGCTGGTCAAAGGCTTTGCGATCGTTCGCCGCCAGGGCAAAGAACAGGGCGTAGCTTTGCCCTTCCGAGGTCGTAATTTTGCGCGTGTCGCTGGGATCGATGACGCGCCCGCCCTCGCTGATGTAGTCCTTTTTAAACTGCTCCCAGGCAGGCCAGGTGCAGGCGGCGCGAAGAGGAAGCGCCACCAGCATCACCGCTGCTAATACACACCAGCGAAAGGCTTTCATCACATCTTACTCATCCGGGTTCAGACGACGGCGGCTGATGATGCGCAGCAGACGCCACAGCACCCATGCCAGCAACACCACGCTGATTGCTGCCAGGATAGCGAGCAGAACCGGATGGTTAGCCAGGGCATACCACAGGCGTTCGAACCACGGCAGATGGCCCACGTAGTACACGTCACCCACGCGCAGGCTGTTGACGCCGGACTCACGGATCACCGACACGGAGCCAAACATCGCGGCACGTTTACCGCTGTCGTTCATGGCCGCATTGAGCAGTTCATACCCGCGCGGGCTGTCCGCCAGGAGAGCCACCACGCTACGCTGGTCGTTGTAAGGGGACTGGAAGCCCACCACCGCGGCCATCGCCCCCTGAGAGGTTACCGTCGTCTGCGCGCTGGCCTGACGGTCGTTCACGTCCGGCATAATGCTCGGGAACTCGGTCTGGCGCATCGGCGTGTTAACCCATGACTGGGCCGCTTTCACCAGCAGATCGATACGTTTGTCATCCTTGAGCTTATCCGGGATGGTACCGATTATCATGATGTCAGCATCTTTGTTCTGAATCTGGCTGCCATCGTCCGTCAACGTGACGTTAATCGCCGGTAATCCGGTTTGTCCGCCGACGGTCGCCATGGCATCCAGCAGGGTCGTGACCTGCTCTTCGTTCGGCGCTTTTGGCATCACGACAATGGACTCAGAGAGATCGGCCATGCGGCTGAACGGGAAGCCCGCGTTGGCAAAGGCGCGCAGGTCCGGCATCGCCAGGAAGTGATAGTACTTCGAGAAGTCGATGGTCGACTCATCGCCAATCACGACGTGGTTCTGCACCGGCTGGAAGGTGATGCAGTTATCAACCGAGCCGCCCGGCATCGGGTTCATGTACTGGAAGTCAAAACGCAGCTGGTTTATCGCACCCAGCTTCAGCGCCGGAATGGAGACATCCGTTTTCCCATCCAGCAGCCCCTGCAGCACCGGCAGGCGAAGCATCAGACGGTTGGTATCCTGCGTGCTTTGCAGGCTGAAGGATTGCAGGAACTGGTTGTTCAGGCTGATATCCATGCGCGAGCTGTCTTTGGTGGCCGGCGCGGTATAACGGTAGTTCAGGTTGATATCAATGCCGTTGGTACGCAGCAGGTACAGATCCGGCGGCAGATTCAGCGACAGGCTAATTGGCGCGGGCTCCAGCCCCGTTGCCTGCAGCTGCTCTTCATAGGATTTCAGCTCGCCAAAGGTAACTGCACGGTCGGTGCGTACCCAGTTTGGCGCATCATAAGGTTTACGGGCCAGCAGCGGCTTGACCTCATCCACCACGACGCTGTCGCCGCGGAAAAGGACATTGCCCTGGGCAATCGCTTTTGCGGCCTGCACCAGATCCTTATCGTCACGCCCAAAGACCACCAGCAGCTTCACGTACGGGTTTTCCGGGTGGCTTATCATCTCGACGGTCGGCGCCTTGACGTCCGGGTGATCGCGCAGGAAGGCCGGGCGTTTCGCGTTGGTCGCAAACACAATGGCGTTTCTGTCCGGCAGTTTGTCGTACATCGCCGGGAAGCTCTGTCCACGCCAGCCAGCGCGTGAACCAAACCAGGACGCCACGATAGTGGCCGCCAGCTGCTGGGTCACGTCCGGAGACGATGCAAACACCATCGGCAGCGTGAGCGGACGGTTATCCCGCGGGTCAAAGAACGGAACCGGGAACGCGGAGAGATCGTTTTTCAGCGCCAGCGACTGGTAGGTCAGCTGCAGCGAGGAGTTACGCCCGACGTCCATCCACAGCGTGTTGCTGGCCGGGTTTTCGCAGACATCGCGGTAGTGGCCGACAAATTCCAGGCGGATACGGTTAAAGTCGGTGATGAACAGCGGGTTGATCGGCACCTGAGCCTGGGTTTTCTTGCCCAGCTGCTCTTTCGTGACCGGCAGTACGTCCATCAGCTCGTCGTTCAGGTAGACCTTCAGCTGAGACTGGGTCGGCAGCAGCGACGGTGACGGGGTATATTCAAGGTTCAGCATCGCATGAGAGACGACCTCATCGCTGCGCATGCCAAACTCGATGCCGCCGTTAGGGTTGATGCCGCGCAGCACCATGCTGCCCGGAGGCGGTGCAATTTGCGCGAAGGTCAGCGTCACGTCCCGTGACGGCGCATTCTCCGCAACGACGGGCGCATTCGCCCCCCGGACGCCCGGCATCACCTGCCCGATGACCTGGCCGTCTGCTGGCAGGGTGTTACCCTCCGCTGGCTGGTTCGGCATGATGTTTTCTGTTTGACCGGGTGCCGCGGTGACAACCGGATCGGTTGCTTGCGCGACGACGGGTACCGTTGGCGCAGGCGTCGCCGCTGCGTTATCAGGAGCGGCGTTAGCCATTGTTGCGGGGAAGACATTCATCCCCATTGCCACTGCACATAACCAGGAAAGTTTAGTTTTCATCGCGTTATCATCATTGTTGAGCCATAACCGGGTCCGCCTGCTTCGCCTCATCCCGCTCAGGACGACGAGGAATGAACGACACGACCCAGGAAACCAGCGAAGTAAGTGACCGGAAAATTAATTTCACCGACGACGGGGCAAATTCTGCAAGGTGACGATAGCCACGGAACCCCAGCTTCAGAATATCCAGCAGGCTTTCCAGAGGTTTATCTTCCGGGAAGCTGTCCTGCCAGAGAGCCCACGTATCCGCGCGGGCAAACGTACACTGCACAAAATCGATATGTTGCTTTTTGGTCAACGGCATCAGCTGCAGACCGACTTCATTACCCACCACGCGAACAACCTGCGTCGGGAAGACATACTCCTGCTGGCCGCGCTTAAGCAACAGGTTAACTTTTTGCCCTTCCAGCACTTTCGCCTCGCCGTTGATTTTGATCCCCAGACCACCGTCAGAGAAGTCGTGGACGGTACAGGAGAAGAGATGGCCATCTTCACGGGCGATCGCCGCAGGCATGCAGATTTCAACGCGATGCGCACGACGAACCTGTTTGCTCTCCACCGACACCGCTACCGCGCCACCGAGAATAATCAGGTTGTAGAAGACCCAGGCCATACTCACGAAGACGGTCAGGATTTCGTTTTGCGGGCCGTAGAAGTAACGCCAGATCCCGGCGATGACGCCCACAATATTCAGCAGCACCAGGAAGATATACGGACGGGAGATCACCCAGTCGACGTACTCCTCTTCCACCAGACCGCCCTTCGCGGTGACGTTGAATTTCCCTTTATGTGGGTTAATCAGCGCGACCATGGTCGGCGGCGCGATGTACCAGGCCAGCACCGTTTCGTAGATTTCACTCCAGAAGGAGTGGCGGTATTTACCCTGTATCTTCGAGTTCGTCAGGCTCGCGTGGATCATATGCGGCAGAACGAACAGCGCAATCATCAGCGCGGGCGCGTAAATGATATAGGCGTGAAGGAGCAGGAACGCCAGCGGCGCGGTCAGGAAGATGAGCCGCGGGATACCGGACAGGAAGTGGAACATGGCGTTGACGTAGCAAAGACGCTGCGCCAGCTTAAGCCCTTTGCCTATCAGCGGGTTATCGAGACGGAAAATCTGCACCATGCCGCGCGCCCAGCGAATACGCTGGCCAATGTGCGCCGACAGTGACTCCGTGGCCAGACCGGCCGCCTGCGGAATACGCATGTAGGCCGAGGTATAGCCACGGCGGTGCAGGCGCAGCGAGGTGTGCGCATCTTCGGTGACCGTTTCGACGGCGATACCGCCAATTTCATCCAGCGGTTTTCGGCGGATAACCGCACAGGAGCCGCAGAAGAAGGTGGCGTCCCACATGTCGTTTCCGTCCTGCACCAGGCCATAGAACAGCGTGCCTTCGTTCGGGGTCTTACGGAAACGGCCAAGGTTACGTTCAAACGGGTCCGGCGAGAAGAAGTGGTGCGGCGTCTGCATCATCGCCAGCTCTTTCTCCTTCAGGAACCAGCCCATGGTCATCTGCAGGAACGAGCGCGTCGGCACGTGGTCGCAGTCAAAGATTGATACAAACTCCCCGGTGGCATACTTCAGTGCGTTGTTAATGTTCCCGGCTTTGGCGTGTTCGTGCGTCGGACGGGCGATATACTCGACGCCCACCTCTTGCGCAAACTGACGGAATGCCGGACGGTTGCCGTCGTCCAGGATCCAGACCTTGAGCTTATCTTTCGGCCAGTCGATGCCCAGCGCGGCATAGATGGTGTTCTTCACCACGCTCAGGTCTTCGTTGTAGGTCGGCACGAAGAGATCGACGGTCGGCCACGTCGTGGTGTCTTTCGGCAGCGGAACCGGCTGGCGATTGAGCGGCCAGATGACCTGGAAATAGCCCAGCACCAGCACAATCCAGGCGTAGGTTTCCGCAAACAGCAGCACCAGGCCGCACACCAGGCTGACCGGGTCGTCCCAGTTCAGGGTTGAAGTGTAGCGCCACCAGATGTAGCGACAGGAGACCGTTAGCGACAGCACAATGAGCATCAGCGCCGAGAAGCGGCCCGGAATACGGCGAACCAGCAGCGCCACGCCCCACAGCAGGATCAGGAAGGTGAACTGCGCCAGCGGGTTGAAAGGCTGCGTAATACAGACCAGCGCCAGAATGAGCGAGAACACGACAATCACGCCGAGGATAAAACGCCGCAGGCCCGGGTGGAGGTGCCCGAGCTCTTTTTGGTTATCCAGATGGCTGGTCCTGTCGGTCACGCTGTCAGGCAATTTATCCAGCCACTGATGATAGCGTTCACGCAGCTGCTGCACGCGGGAGAAGCTGCGCCAGCGCGGCGTCTGGCGTTCTCTCTGCGACGAGGTCACGACCAGCCAGGCGGCCTGAATGAGATAACGCGCCGGATCCAAAGGCCGCGGCCGATCGGGATTAATGTGTGGATAAAGCTCATCGTGCCGTGCACGTATGCGCTGCCAGCGCGGGTGTTCGAGTGGAATAAAGGTCCAGGCCAGAATCATCCAGAAACAGCCGAGCGCGGCGCTAAATGCCGACGCACCGTGTCGGCGAAAATGCCGGTAATGTTCGCTCAAGCGCGCACTGACCGGAGGGATGAGTAACCAGCTGGCGAGACGACTCATACAGCACTCCCTGCATGCTCCGCCCTGTTGGCGAAGTTCAGCAGACACCAGTTAGCCAGCGTCAGGATCTCTTCTGCCGCCAGTGAATCGCTGCGGTATTCGCCGAGCGGTTGTTTCGACGCAAGGCATTCCGCCATTCCTTCATCACGGTGGATGACAATAGGAAGCAGGCGGCGCTGGCTTTGCAGCCAGACCTGATACAGATCGTCCTGGATCTGGCTGCCAATACGCAAATCGTTAATCAGGATATGGCCATTTTGCGGTAACCCCTGCTGATGCAGGCGGATATGGCAGTTGGCATCGACGTTAACGATCGAGAGGATATGATCGCACTGCGCGATGAGCTGTCGGGTCAGCGTGCCGGCACCGTGCGGCAGATCAAGCAGGATCCACTTGTAGTGGCCCTTTTCTTTCAGGCTCTGCAGCGCAAGCGTGAACTGGGAAAACAGGCGCTGGTACGCAGCTTCATTCTCGCGTTCCGTGGTGGTCAGTTGACCAAAAGGCAGCAGGTCAAGAAGGGAGGTATAGCGCATACCGGCATCCCGCCAGTCCTTATCGTCAAGCAGCGCGCGGGCCCAGCCCTCTTCACGAGTAAAATCGACGTTAAACGACATACGCAGCAAATTATCGGCGCAGGCGTCAATGACCAGCACCGATTCACCTAAAAGCTGTAATGACCACGCCAGCGCCGCGGTAACGGATGTGGTACCCACACCCCCACGGACACCCTGTAATCCGAGTATGGCCATCAATGGCTCCCTTATTGTTGATGGGCAAATTCAGCTAATAACGGCCAGCGTTTAATAGCCGCGGCCAACTGTTCCCGCTGGGAAATATCGGTGTAATCTATTTCAGGTAAAGAAAAGGCCTGCGTCAGCGCCAGAAAATCGTTCTGGAATGTGTAGCCCAGGGTTGAGTCGACTGGGGTACCGGGCTCATTATTATCCATTCTTTCTATCCCTTTGAGTAAAATCGCAAGATCAGAAGTAGCGAGGCTTCCTGCCCATCAAATTTGATTTACATGCTAAATCTGATGTTCTTTAATTTCAATGTTAGGTTTATTTCTACGCTTTCGCTAGTAAACTGAGATACAGATAAATTAGTCGAAAAGAGGGACACCGTGGACTCCATATTTTCTATTGGCATCCAGTCATTATGGGACGAATTGAGCCACATGCCAGTCGGAGGAGTCTGGTGGATTAATACGGACCGTAATGACGATGCTATCAGTCTGGTAAACCAGACAATTGCTGCCCAGGATAAGGATTCCCGCGTGGCCGTCATTAGCATGGGCGAAGACCCGAAAAAAATTATCACGCTGGAAAACGATCGCGGTCCCCAGACGGTGCGCTTATTTTCTATGTCGGCGGACGCGGATAGTCTACACTTTTTGTCCCGCGACGTTCAGTGCACTATTGATCCGGATCACTATTTAGTGATTCTTAAATGTGCAAATAACGTCCTGCAAAATATCCCTGCAGAAAAACTGCTGCAGTGGCTGGAAAAAATCAATAAATGGGCAAAATTTCAAAATTGCACGCTATTGATAGTCAATCCCGGCAGTAATAATGACAAGCTGTTCTCGCTTTTAATGGGCGAATATCGCTCCCTTTTCGGTCTGGCAAGCGTTCGCGATCAGGCGGGCAGCTATCTCTACGATATTGCCTTCTGGTGTAACGAAAAAGGCGTGAGCGCCCGACAACAGCTTATGCTGAAACATATCGAGGGTGAGTGGCACCTGGCACAGCAGGAAGAAACCGTGGTGCAACCGCGCAGTGATGAAAAGCGCATCCTGAGCCACATCGCGGTGTTAGAGGGGGCGCCCGCCCTGTCGGAAAACTGGTCACTGTTTGAATCTAACGAAGACCTTTTCCACGAAGCCCGCACAACCCAGGCGGCAACGCTTATTTTCTCATTGATGCAGAATAACCAGATTGAGACGCTGGCAAGGCAAATCCACACCTTACGCCGCCAGCGCGGCAGTGCGTTGAAAATCATCGTACGCGAAAATAACACCAGCCTGCGCGCCACCGATGAGCGCCTGCTTCTGGGCTGCGGTGCCAATATGGTTATTCCCTGGAATGCGCCGTTATCGCGCTGCCTCACGCTTATCGAAAGCGTTCAGGGCCAGCAGTTTAGCCGCCACGTACCGGAAGATATTTCCACGCTGCTCTCCATGACGCAGCCGATGAAGCTGCGTGGATACCAAAAATGGGATACCTTCTGCGACGCCGTCGGGAACATGATGAGCAATACGCTTCTTCCCGCTGACGGAAAAGGGGTCATGGTTGCCCTGCGTCCGGTACCGGGGATCCGCGTTGAGCAGGCCCTCACCCTATGTCGCCCCAACCGTACAGGCGATATCATGACCATTGGCGACAATCGCCTGGTGCTGTTTTTGTCCTTCTGCCGGGTAAACGATCTCGATACGGCGCTGAACCACATCTTCCCCCTGCCGACCGGGGATATTTTCTCGAACCGTATGATTTGGTTCGAAGATAATACTATCAGCGCGGAGCTGGTGCAGATGCGTGCGCTCCAGCCTGAGCAATGGGCTAAACCGCTCGTTATCGCAAGCAATGCCAAACCGATCCTCAATGCCAGACATGACGGACATATCTGGCGTCGGGTGCCGGAACCCCTTCGCTTATTAACAGACAACGCGGAGAACGCATCATCATGAATATCAGCGATATTATTCAAATGGTTATATTCTGTGCGCTGATCTTTTTCCCGCTTGGCTACTATGCGCGCCATTCCATACGCCGTATCCGGGATACGGCCAGGGTGCTGTTTATCAAACCTCGCTATGTAAAACCAGCCGGAACACTGACACGGGCATCACACGTCAAGGCAGACCGAAAACATGACTAATTCTTCCTATACCGCTTCGTCACCCTCGCCGCTCTGGCAATACTGGCGCGGCCTTTCCGGCTGGAACTTCTACTTTCTGGTGAAGTTTGGTCTGCTGTGGGCAGGCTACCTGAATTTCCATCCCCTTCTCAACCTGGTGTTTATGGCCTTCCTGCTGATGCCGCTGCCGAATATCAGGCTGCATCGATTACGTCACTGGGTAGCCATCCCTCTCGGCTTTGCGCTGTTCTGGCATGATACCTGGCTTCCGGGGCCGGACAGCATTATGAGCCAGGGTTCGCAGGTCGCGGGCTTTAGCGCCAGCTATATCCTCGATCTGACCGAGCGCTTTATTAACTGGCAGATGATTGGCGCGGTATTTGTGCTGCTGGTCGCGTGGCTGTTCCTGTCCCAGTGGATCCGCGTAACGGTGTTTGTCGTCGCGATTATGATCTGGCTTAACGTGCTCACGCTCGCGGGACCAGGCTTCTCGCTGTGGCCTGCCGGACAGCCGACAACCACGGTGACCACTACGGGAGGAAGCGCAGCCGCAACCGTGACAACGGCTGCCGATACGCCTGTTGTGGGCGATATCCCAACCCAGACCGCGCCGCCGACCTCCACCAATCTTAATGCGTGGCTTTCCAGTTTCTATACCGCGGAAGATAAGCGACAAACAAAATTCCCGGATGCGCTGCCGGCGGATGCTCAGCCGTTTGAGCTGCTGGTGATTAACATCTGTTCGCTCTCCTGGGCCGACGTGGATGCCGCCGGTTTGATGTCGCATCCGCTGTGGTCGCATTTCGACATTCAGTTTAAAGATTTCAACTCTGCCACCTCGTACAGCGGCCCGGCGGCAATTCGTCTGCTGCGTGCAAGCTGCGGTCAGCCATCGCACAAGAACCTGTACCAGCCGGCTGGAAACCAGTGTTACCTGTTCGATAACCTCTCAAAACTGGGCTTTACGCAGCACCTGATGCTGGGGCACAACGGCCAGTTCGGTAACTTCCTGAAAGAGGTGCGCGAAGAGGGTGGCATGCAGGCGCCGCTGATGGATCAAACCGGTCTTCCGGTCTCACTGCTGGGCTTCGACGGTTCGCCCGTCTATGACGATTCCGCTGTCCTGCAGCGCTGGCTGCAGACCATCGAAAAAGACAACAACCCGCGCAGCGCGACGTTCTTTAATACCCTGCCGCTTCACGACGGTAACCACTTCCCGGGCGTGAGCAAAACGGCAGATTATAAAGTGCGTGCGCAAAAACTCTTCGACGAGCTGGACGCGTTCTTCACGGAGCTGGAAAAATCAGGCCGTAAGGTGATGGTGGTTGTGGTGCCAGAGCACGGCGGCGCGCTGAAGGGCGACAGAATGCAGGTGTCCGGTCTGCGTGACATCCCAAGCCCGTCGATTACCAACGTGCCTGCAGGTATTAAATTCTTTGGTATGAAGGCTCCGCATCAGGGCGCACCGATTGAGATTACCCAGCCGACCAGCTATCTGGCGATCTCAGAACTGGTTGCCCGCGCCGTTGACGGGAAGCTGTTTGTGGAAGATAGCGTGAACTGGGATCAGCTCACCAGCAACCTGCCGCAAACGGCGGAAGTCTCAGAGAACGCCAACGCGGTCGTGATTCAATACCAGAACAAACCTTACGTTCGCCTGAACGGCGGCGATTGGGTGCCATATCCGCAGTAACTGATTTTCCCTCACCCTAACCCTCTCCCCATCGGGGAGAGGGGATTGTCAGTGCATTATTATTGCGCGGAAATCCATACCAGCATTTTCAGGCTTGCCGAATAGTAGTCGTCTTTGGCGGTGATTTCGGGTTCCCCGGAAGGCTGCCCCATCGTCAAATCACGTACGGCCAGGAGGCCACCTTCCATCATGTAGGGAGCGTATTCGTTGGTGGTGACGTTAACCCAGGCGGGCGTTTGTTCGCGGGGGAATTGACCAAACCACGCTTTCCACGGGGCCAGCAGCGGGCTTTGCTTATCAGACCAGGCAACGTACAGCGGAATACGAATCGCGTCATAGCTCATCCGCGGCGGCCACCCTTTGGCGGGCGCCAGCTTGCCGCCTGATGCAAGTGAAACCCAGTCAGGGGGCAGATTCGCTTTACCCGAACCCATTTTTTCCAGCAGCCGTTTCCCGTCTTTAATCAAATCGTGCCAGACCGGCGAATGACTGCGTCCGGCGAAGGCCTGCCAGGCCGGAAACACGAAATAGGAAGGATTAAGGACCACTTCACCGTCAAGCTTAAATCCCTCGACGCCGGGGAGCATCACGCGGTAGCCCGCATAGCGGATGACGTTATGGGCAACGAGCGCTTTTGTAATGCCATCCGATGCGGCGACGTAGCGTTTGTCATGCCAGCGGGCATCGGCCTTAAGCAGCGCCCAGGCAATCAGCACATCGCCATCGGCGGCGTTGTTTTTGTCAGCAACCGGATTGGACTCTGCGGGGTTATAACGCCAGTAAAACAGGCCGTTCTCTTTGTTATGCAGCTTGCTGTCTGTCCATTGCCAGAGCTTATCGAACGTGGCTTTATCGTCATTAGCCACCGCCATCAGCATGGCAAAACCCTGACCTTCCGTATGCGATACGCCGCCATTGCCGGTATCAACGATGCGGCCTTCCGGTTTGAAAAAGCGGGCCTTGTAACTCTCCCAGGCCTGACCCGCCTGAGAGAGAGGTGAGAACAGCACACTCATCATGACGGCCAGCGTCATGCAGACGGGTTTTCGCATCATTCACTCCATCCGGTTATTCGGCACTCCGCAGGGAAATCTCACCGCCCATCCAGGGTTTGATCGCGCCATCCTGTTCAAGGAGCAGCGCGCCCTGAGCGTCAATACCGCGGGAAGTGCCGTAGATCTCCTTATCACCAATCAGCAATTTCACCGGGCGGTTGATAAAGTTATCCAGCTTTTCCCAACGAGACAGGAACGGTGCCAGCCCTTCCTGCTCAAAAAGCGTGAGCGAGCTGCGCAGCTCTTTAATCATACGCACGGCAAGGGTGTTACGATCGATGGCGATCCCCGCTTCCTGGAGGTTAGTCCAGGCCTGATTCACCACATCATTCTGGACATTGCGCATCACCATATTGAGGCCAGCGCCAATGACGATTTGTGCCGCATCGCCCGTTTTTCCCGTCAGTTCGACCAGAATACCGGCAAGTTTACGATCGTTGAGGTACAGATCGTTAGGCCATTTAACACGCACCCGATCCGCGCCCAGCTCGTGAAGCACCTCTGCCATGACGATGCCGATGACCAGACTCAGGCCAATGGCAGCGGCCGGGCCCTGATCGAGTCGCCAGTACATGGATAGATAGAGGTTGGCACCAAAGGGTGAAAACCACTTCCGGCCACGACGGCCGCGACCGGCCTGCTGATATTCAGCAACACAGGCATCGCCGGATTTCAGCTCAGGCAGACGATCCAGCAGATACTGGTTCGTCGAGTCGATCACAGGCAGCACCGCCACATTGCCGTGCCCAATCTGGCTACGGATTGTGTCTTCATTCAGCAACTGAATTGGCTCAGGCAGGCTGTAGCCTTTTCCAGGAACCGTAAACACATCGACACCCCAGTCGCGAAGCGTCTGGATATGCTTGTTAATGGCGGCGCGGCTCATACCCAGCTGCTCGCCCAGCTGCTCGCCGGAATGAAATTCACCATCCGCCAGGATGCTAATCAGGGTTAACGGGACCGTATTGTCCTTCATGCGATAGCCTCCACGGCATTGACTTCACCTGTGCGGCCAATGAAGCGGACTTCTGGCTCCAGCCAGACGTTAAATTTTTCGCCCACGCGCTGACGAACATAGTGCGCCAGCTGTACCACATCGTCGCTGGTTGCATCGCGTTGATTAATCAGCACCAGCGCCTGCTGTCGGTGAACGGCTGCGCCGCCGACTGAAGTGCCTTTTAGCTGGCATTGATCGATAAGCCATCCCGCAGCCAGCTTCACGCTGCCATCCGCCTGAGGGTAATGTGGCGCGGTTGGCCACTCCTCAAGAAAGCGTCTGGCATTTTCAGCGCTGATAACCGGGTTTTTGAAGAAGCTTCCGGCATTTCCATTTACTTTAGGATCGGGAAGTTTGGTCATCCGCATATGGCAAACCGAGTCAAAAACGTCGCGAGCGGTAACGGTAGACGGATCGAGACGGGTTAAATCCCCGTAGGTCAGTACGGGCTGCCAGTTCTTCGACAGGCGCAGGCCCACGGCGACAATCACGTAGCGATCCTGATATTCATGTTTGAAGATACTGTCACGATAGCCAAAACGGCATTGTTCTGACGTCAGACGCGTAGCCGTTCCGGTCGCCAGTTCGATGCAGTCGACATATTCACAGACATGCTTCAGTTCGATGCCGTAGGCACCGATGTTCTGAATGGGTGACGATCCGGCGCAGCCCGGGATAAGCGCAAGGTTTTCCAGACCCGCGATCCCCTTTTCGAGGGTAAATTGCACCAGATGATGCCAGTTTTCTCCGGCGCCCACGTGCAGGTGCCAGCTATCGGCACGCTCTTCCACATCAATTCCCATGATGCGGTTAACGATTACCGTGCCCGCAAAATCGTCGAGAAACAGGACATTACTTCCTTCGCCCAGAATCAGTACGGGTTCGTTTTTTTCTGTTGCGCTTTGCCATGCATCCAGCAGCTGCTGTGCGGTATCGGCACGTACAATGTGATTAGCATTACGTTGAATGCCAAAGGTATTCCAGGGCTTAAGGGAGTGGTTCATAGACGCTATCCTGATGCAAAAACGCAGGTAGTTTACCGTATAAGCAGGGCGTTGGGGGATTAGTTTGTATAGCGCAGAAACGCAAAAAGGCCATCCTTCCGGATGGCCTCTTCACTTGTTTGATGCCTGGCAGTTCCCTACTCTCACATGGGGAGACCCCACACTACCATCGGCGCTACGGCGTTTCACTTCTGAGTTCGGCATGGGGTCAGGTGGGACCACCGCGCTAAAGCCG
>NZ_JBJHHG010000035.1:0-35000 GCF_045257065.1 Enterobacter sp. PP-008-ECC_S150
TTTGAGTGCCCACACAGATTGTCTGATAAATTGTTAAAGAGCAGTGCAACGCGGCTTTCGCTCACCGTTGCGAGGTGGCGTATAATACGCTTTCCTCTTTCAGAGTCAACCCGTTATTTCACGATTTTTTCTCTTCAACCGACCGGGTTGTTTGTGAAGTGATTCACATCTGCCGTGTCGATGGAGGCGCATTATAGGGAGTTCTCCGCGGGCCGCAACCGCTAAATGACAGAAAAATGACTGACTGCTGCATTCCACAGCAAAACCCCGCCTTATACCCATTTATGCACAAACTTATCCACAGAGATAAACGGATCGCGACGCGATCCCACGAATTGAGTGGGAAGATCAACTATACTAGCGGCAAATATTCTCCTCTGTGCAGGCCTTTCCTCATGATCACACAACGCCTCGCCCGCGACTGGCGTCTCCCTACTGCAGGGGTGATGCTGCTGGCCATCCTCTTTGCCGGTTTTACCCTGCATGCGCACTGGAACGCTTTTATCCAGTGGTGTCTCGCCACACAAATTACGCTGCACCGTTATCTGGTGATGTATCTGCTGCAGCTTAATAACCACCAGTACAGCGGCGGACTATGGCTGTTAACGGGCGCTTTCCTTTATGGCGTCCTTCACGCTATCGGACCCGGGCATGGAAAATTCATCGTGACGACCTATCTGACCACCAATAAGGAAAGCGAGCTGGCCGCCCGGGTCGTCCCTTTCCTGGGTAGCCTGATGCAGGGCGTCAGCGCCATTCTGTTTGTCTTTATTCTGGCGGTGGGGTTTAACCTCGCCTCAGGCGATATCAGTACCAGCCGCTGGTACGTAGAGAAGATAAGCGCAGTGCTTATTGGCGCCTTCGGCGCATTCGTCATTTATCAGGCGCTGAAGAGCCTGCGCCCGCGCAGGATGACGATTTCCGCCATTAAGCCGCTTCATCAGCATGATGAACGCTGTGGATGCGGTCATCATGGCGTGGGGGCAAACCTGTCGGAAGGTGACTGGAAAACGCGCCTGGGCGTCATTCTGGCGATTGGCGCACGTCCATGCAGCGGGGCGATCATGATTCTGATGTTCTCGAACGCGCTGGGGATTGTTACCTGGGGGATGGCCGCGGTCATGACCATGTCTTTGGGCACCGCACTGTCTATTATGGGGCTCTCGCTGGCGGTACGTTACGCCCGCGAGCGCACGGTGGCATGGTTCGGAGAAAGCGCCTCATTAAGATGGCTCGTACCGGCAGTCAAAATAGCCGGAGGAATAGTCCTGATCCTCTTCGCGACGGTGCTTTTCCTGACGGTGATCCCCATCAGCGCCAACGGCGACTACATCGCTGCCGGATGCTAATAAAAGAAAACCCGCCGTTGGCGGGTTTTCTTTATCACGCGTTTACTCGTTAATGCGTGGATGCTGGTCCACCAGTCGGGAGCGTTTTTTCTGCAGCTCTTCAATCTCTGCGTCGATATCCTCAATCTTCTGCTCTACGTTATCGTAGTGCTCACGCAGGATCTCTTTCGCTTCCTGAATATCCGACGCCGCAGGCGTTGCGCCTTTCAGAGGACGATTCGCCGTCTCCTTCATGGTAATACCGGTAATCAAACCAATCACCGCGATCACCATCAGATAATAAGCCGGCATCATCAGGTTCTGCGTGCTCTCCACCAGTGAGGCGGCCAGCGTCGGAGTCAGACCGGCAATCAGCACCGAGATGTTAAAGGCCGCGGCCAGCGCGCTGTAGCGAATGTGGGTTGGGAACATCGCGGGCAGCGTTGAGGCCATTACCCCGATAAAGCAGTTGAGGATCACCGCCAGCATCAGCAGACCGGCAAAAATCAGCCCCAGCACATCACTGTTAATCAGGATGAAAGCCGGAATTGCCAGCGCAAACAGCGCAACGCTTCCCAAAATAATGAACGGTCGACGGCCAAAGCGGTCGCTCAGCAGGCCCATAATCGGCTGCACAAACAGCATACCGACCATGATGGCGATAATAATCAGCACACCGTGATCTTCCGAGTAGTGCAGGTTATGCGACAGGTAGCTCGGCATGTAGGTCAACAGCATGTAGTAGGTCACGTTGGTGGAAATCACCAGACCAATACAGGTCAGCAGGCTGCGCCAGTGCTTAGTGGCAATCTCTTTGAACGATACCTTCGGACCATCCTGCAGCCCTTCGCGGTCACCCTGCTCCAGCTTATCGACGTGCTGCTGGAACGCAGGCGTCTCTTCAAGCGCATGACGCAGGTAGAGTCCAATGATCCCCAGCGGCAAGGCCAGGAAGAACGGAATACGCCAGCCCCAGTCGAGGAAGTTATCTTCACCCACGACGGTTGAAATCAGCACTACCACGCCCGCGCCCAGGACAAACCCGGCAATGGAGCCGAAGTCCAGCCAGCTCCCCATAAAACCGCGCTTACGGTCAGGGGAATATTCGGCAACAAAGATCGAGGCGCCGGTATATTCACCGCCCACGGAGAAGCCCTGCGCCATCTTACAGATCAGCAGCAGAATCGGCGCCCAAATGCCGATGGTGGCATAAGACGGTATAAGACCGATACAGAATGTACTGATCGACATAATGACGATGGTGATAGCCAGGATCTTCTGACGACCATATTTATCGCCGAGCATACCGAAGAACAGACCGCCCAGCGGGCGAATCAGGAAGGGAACGGAGAACGTACCCAGTGCGGCAATCATCTGCAGGCTGGGATCGGCCCCGGGGAAAAACACTTTACCTAAGGCATAGGCCACAAAGCCGTAGACACCAAAATCGAACCATTCCATCGCATTACCGAGCGACGCCGCGGTAATGGCTTTACGAAGTTTCGCGTCATCAATAATGGTGACGTCGCGAAGCGTGATGGGTTTAACCTTTTTCCTTCTCAGCATAGCTATCCTCGTTGACTCGGCCCTGTCTGTTTCACAGTCCAGTTTGCGTTCTGTGAACCATGGGATCCGCTCCATGCGAATCGCCTTATTCAAGCGTAGCAGGTTTACTTACATTGACGTTTTCCGTCGATACAACCGAACCTGTTGACGCCTGCCTGGGCAGTTAATGACCTTTTTACCCTACCAGCGTTTATATTTGTGATCAACTTCACACATATTTCTACCCCTGGTCAGCTTAGTCCAATTTTTGTCAAGAAGTGCCAATAGGCACTTCCTTATCCTGCTGAAAGATCATCCTCACGCGCGTCATTATTTCTTCCCTAACAAAAAGACAAACCACGTTATTTCACATCGGGTTTACATAAATTCCCACCCACAGAAGCAGGTCTCAACTTTTACATTGAATATGTGACAAAGATAACTAAAACGATGTTTTATTTTCATTGAATCACTATTCCAATGATCGCATGATAAATCCGAATACAGCGTTTTATGTGTTTTCAAAAGAGGTTAATCGAAAGCGCTCATTTAATTGCGTTGCGGGATTATCGAGAAAAAACCGCAAACAAAAAATAGCAACCAATTGAATTTAATAACTAATTATTAACACCTATCACCCGTCCTGCGGGATCCGATGTGAGGTTTGTCTATGAAGATTAAAGCCACGATAGAACGCATACCTGGCGGTATGATGCTGGTTCCGCTGGTTCTGGGCGCGCTCCTGAATACCCTTGCTCCCGATACCGGAGCTTATTTTGGGGGGTTCACTAAAGGCATGATTACCGGCACGGTTTCGATTCTTGCCGTCTGGTTTTTTTGTATCGGCGCATCCATTAATTTGCGAGCGACGGGTACCGTATTACGGAAATCCGGCACGCTGGTGATAACCAAAATAGCCGTAGCCTGGGTAGTCGCCATGATATGCGCGATGTTCATTCCAGAGAATGGAATTCAGACCGGGTTCTTCGCGGGTTTATCGGTTCTGGCAATTGTCTCAGCGATGGATATGACCAACGGCGGGCTGTACGCCAGCCTGATGAACCAGTACGGAACGAAGGAAGAGTCCGGCGCATTTGTGCTGATGTCTCTGGAATCCGGCCCGCTGATGACGATGCTTATTCTCGGGTCTGCTGGCCTGGCGTCGTTTGAACCCCACCACTTTGTCGGCGCGATCCTGCCCTTCCTGATCGGTTTCGCCCTAGGTAATCTCGATCACGATCTGCGTGATTTCTTCAGCAAAGCCACGCCGGTGCTCATCCCGTTCTTTGGCTTTGCGCTGGGCAACACCATCAACCTGAAGGTCATTCTTGATACCGGCCTGCTGGGTATTGTGCTGGGCGTTGCGGTAATCATCATCACCGGTATTCCGCTGATTATTGCCGACCGGGTGATTGGCGGAGGAAACGGCACGGCGGGCGTCGCCGCCTCTTCAGCCGCAGGCGCTGCCGTCGCAAACCCGGTGATTATTGCCCAAATTAACCCGGCCTTCGAACCGGTGGCGGCTTCAGCCACAGCACTGGTTGCCGCCAGCGTGATCGTCACCGCGATTCTGGTGCCCATCATTACCGCGCTGTACGCGAAACGCTACGGGAATATGCAACAATCCCAGCCTGAACCAAAACCGATAGAAATGCATCATTAACAAACCGCACCCGACCATCCCCTCTCCCCTCTGGGGAGAGGGCCAGGGTGAGGGGTTCACCCAAAAATCTCTTCCACCATCCCGTCCACCAGCCGTTTTGCCGAGCAAAGCCTCGGCATCCCCAGCGCGACGGTCTGCCAGTTTTGCGTCACTGACCAGCTCAACGGATGTTTATCCGCCTGACACCAGTCCCCCAGCCAGCCCAGCATGTCTTTATGGTCGATTAATCCCGGAGAGGCTGGCGTTGTTAGCCACTGATGATAGAAGTGGCGAGTCGTGGGTGACGCATTGATGCCCTGCGCCAGATAGTTAGCCGCCATGCTGCGCAGGTTATCCTTGAGCATTGCCGCCACGTCCTCATTCGCCAGGCGGCATGCATCACCGAATGCCCCCCAGCGCAGCTCTTCCAGGACGATAAAACAGCGTCCGGCCAGCGACCAGCCATCGTAATGCCCCGCCCGCCAGCGCGTAAAAATCTGCTCGCTGTGCTCGCCCGCCTGAACCGTCAGCCCGCGCTGGGTCAGCGCCTTTTCTTTCCAGGCAGCACGCTGGGTAAAATGAGAAGCGAGTTCAGCGTACTGCTGCATGAGTCCGGGAGACTGCTGGGCGCGCGGATGCGTTTGCTGGCGCGAAGCAATCAGCTTCTCAGCCATCAGCGTCAGCGCGAGATGACCCGGGTCAAGCATGCCGGCCAGTTTTTCCGCCAGCCCCAGGCGCAGCGCTGCATTCTCGTTGAGCATACCCGCCATCGCCCAGGGGCGTAGCCGGGTATGCGTCATGATTTCCTGCGTCAGACGTTCCCGAAACTGAAGCTGTTGTGGTCCCGGATGGGGATGACGCGACGCGTCTACCCCCTGTACCAGATCGACCATAAATTTGGGATTAATACATTCCAGCGTTCGCCCGGGGCCGTCCAGTAATGGTGTTGTCATGGTTGCTCTGCCGCGAATAGAGTTTGAATATCATCGCGTAACAGTCGGGTATCTTCCTGTATCCACGTCGCAGTAGTGATGCTTTGCTTCAACAACTGACAGAGCGCTCGGGTTGAATGCTCGTTCTGTTGACGCACTGCGAGGCTATCACGCAAGCTTTCCTGTAACCCGGTCAGGCACAACGAAAATTCTGCAAAGAACGTTGCCATTCCTGCCGTAACAGAGACATCGACCTGCGCGGACAAAGCTTTACCTATTTGTTCACAAAACTGCTCAATATGTTGCTTAAATTTGTCATGTAATTGCGCAATGTCGATAACATAGCGCGTGCGCGTTTCTACATACTCATCCCAGCCCCAGCCCGGATTATTGAGCCAGCGAGAGACCGTTTCTCGCATGCTGCTCCCGCCTGATGGCCGGACGGCCTGACTGTCATCCTGCGCTATCGCATCGTTAAACAGCGCCCGCGTATTGAAATTAAGCTGGCTCGCCTGAAACGCCGGGAAACTGATTCGCGTCCGAAAACCCGCATGGCTCAGATGCGCTTTAATACGCGTTTCGATAGGGCGCATGGCTTCGTTCAGGGAACGCGCCAGCGTAGACTCCAGCTGATCGAAGCGTAACGCCAGCTCCCGGCAGATCTTCGCCTGCGCGTCCAGCATCACGCGCTCGCAGGAGGAGCGGATTTTATTCAGCGCGATCTGCGCCTGGCTTTCGTCGTCCAGAACCAGCTGCTTCAGCCCGTGCGGCTCGTCGCCGTGAGGGTTCTGCCGATCGATGCCTGCCACATCAAGAATATGCTGAGCGCTGAATACCTCGCCAATAGCCTGGTTAAGCGCGGCTTTCTGGCCCCCCATAAAGTCTGCGGTGGCGCTCAGCGCCTCTTCAACCTCATGTTTCACCTCATCGCTCACCACGCGCTGACGCGTCTGCAGAAGCGCCATGTCCTCTTCAAGGCGGGCGATATTCAGCTCCAGCGCCTCAAAGGCCACCGTCAGCCCCTGATAGCGGAAATCGAGATACTCACGGGCATTTTGCGCGTAATTCAGTAGCTTGTGCGAGGCCGAACGTAGCGCGTAGAGCGAGGCATTGGCATAGGCAGCGTGAATCAATTTGCGTATGGGCTGTTCGAATAGCGAATCTTCCCAGAGCAAATCGGCGGAGTGACGAAGATGGTCAATATCCTCCAGGTCCGCCGTACGCCAGCGTCGCCCAAGGGCAGCTTCGGCAAAATCCTGCACCCAGGGTTGCTCCTGAGGATCCGGCAGTTGCCCACGGGTACTCATCTCGTAGCGCGCGCGGTTCGCCAGATACGCCCACATGGACGAAACGGGGTAGATCTGGCCCGGTGAAATATTGCCTTTCATTAAGGTGCCGGAGATCATCGCCCGGATCTGCTCTTCATCGTCGCTATTGCGATCTTTCTGATCGAATTTATTGACCAGCGCATACAGCGGCACTGATTTTCCCGCCGTGGAAATGGCCTGACGAACTTCTTCATCAGAGATGGATTTAAGCTGGGTATAATCCATCACGGCCAGCACCGCCGACGCGCGGGACAGCTGCTCGCTGAGCATTTTTTGCAGATGCGGCTGTCCGGCCTCATTCGGCCCGGGCGTATCGAGCAGCGTCAGCTGTCCAAGATGTGCATCCAGACCCGCAAGATGCACAAACTCCACTTCAATCACCGGGATATGCTCGATAGCCGCATATTCAGAGAACGGAAACGCCACGCCTAACGCCTGAGATAGCCTCACCAGATCGTTGAGGCTTTTCAGACAATGAAATATCGGCTGTGCGCCCAGGTGATGCTTCTCAAACGCTTCGCCTTTTTCGATGCGCTCGAGCAGCGTATTCATGTCTTTATCAATTTCCAGACGCTGGGCCAGCTTCCCGCGATCGTAATCGCACAGCTTTTTCTGCAGAAGTTGAATCAATTCATCAATGGGCGAAGCATGGGAGAAATGCAGCACCGGCTCCTTTTGTCCCGGCGTGTGGCGAATCAGGGTAGGCAGCGCCGTCATCGGACGATTGCGGTTCGGCAGCACTTCGGTCCCCACAATCGCGTTAATGGTGGTCGATTTCCCCGCTTTCATGGTACCCACAATCGCCAGAACCATTTCCAGCCGGGTTATTTTGCGTAATTCATTATTCAGCATCGCCTGCTGCGCTTCGACGCCGCGCGCACTAAAATGCAGAGGCAAAACGTTGTTCTTTTCACCCGTAATGGCAGCCGCTGTGCTCTCCAGCATTGCAGTCGGCATTGATTTCAACGTATCAAGATTTTGCAGGGCAAGCTGTAACAAACGCTCAGCTTCCTGGCTTAATTCAAAAATGGTCTGTGTGTGCATGATAAAAGCCTTTCCTTAACGCAAATTTATTACTTTTATTAAGCCACTGGTTTTAATTATGTTGTTCAGGCTTATATGATCACGTGTGGAAAACATGTTCGCCGAAATATAACTGATTGAAGATAATCAGAAATAATTCACTATCCTTGCATGGCGTGTATAGCTCCCCTTCTGGCCTGACGGCCAAAAGAAAAAAGCGTAGCCCATTTTTAAGAAACTTCAGGATATATCATCGTTATTTACCCACCTAAAAAGAGAGGTAACGCGCCACGGCCATAAGATATGTATGGCAGCGAAGTCAGGAGATAAATAACAATGTGTCGCTTCACCTTATCCGAAATGGAGGAGCGTAGCAATTTGCCGCAATAAAATATTCGATATATTTAGCATCAATTCTTTCCACCGTGTTAATGACGTAAGCATCGCTTAACTGACTGACAGGAAGTGTCACTCGCGATACGCTTTTTGCCATTTTTTTAATTCACAATGTCACCGACAAACGTGTGGATTTACGCTATACTTGCCGCCTTTTTCGGCACGCTGCCGTCATTTAGCTGGCACTTTCCAGCGCGTTAACACTTTTGAGGATACCGATATGTCACTCCCACACTGCCCAAAATGCAATTCTGAATACACCTACGAAGATAACGGCATGTTCATCTGCCCGGAATGCGCTCACGAATGGAATGATGCCGAACCCTCACACGATGCTGATGTTCTTGTCGTAAAAGATGCTAACGGCAATCTGCTGGCGGACGGCGACAGCGTTACCGTGATTAAAGATCTGAAAGTGAAAGGCAGTTCTTCCATGCTGAAGATTGGCACCAAAGTGAAGAATATCCGTCTGGTTGAAGGCGATCATAATATCGACTGCAAAATTGACGGCTTCGGTCCGATGAAGCTGAAATCTGAGTTCGTGAAAAAGAACTGATTTCTCTTTTTTGTAGGCCGGATAAGCGCAGCGCAGCCGGCAAAAGCGCCCGGTGGCGCTTCGCTTACCGGGCCTACAACAGCTAAACTTAATGGGCATTTCTTACGTGAGGTAAAGATTATGCCGTTAAGTCCCTACATCTCGTTTGTCGGCAACTGCGCAGAGGCCACCGCCTTCTACCAGCAGGCCGTCGGCGCAGAGCTTCTCTATAAAATCACATTCGGCGAAATGCCAAAAAGCGAAAACAGCGAAGAAGGCTGTCCGTCCGGTATGCAATTTCCGGATTCGGCTATCGCTCACTCCAACGTCCGCATTGCGGGCAGCGATATCATGATGAGCGACGGGATGCCGCCCGGCAGCCACGCGCAGTACGCGGGTTTCACGCTGGTTCTCGACACCCAGGATGTGTCCGAAGGCAAGCGCTGGTTCGATAACCTCGCCGCAGGCGGGAATATCGAGATGGCCTGGCAGGAAACCTTCTGGGCGCACGGTTTCGGCAAAGTCACCGATAAATACGGCGTGCCGTGGATGATTAACGTCGTTAAGCAACACCAAACGTCGTAGGCCGGATAAGCGCAGCGCAGCCGACAACAGCGTCCGCTGGCGCTGCGCTGACCGGGCCTACGGTGATTGTCATCGCTTTCACTTCAACTCTTCAAACTCCCGCAACCCAGACTTAACCCAAATGTCACATTGATGCGCCAGCATGAGGCCACATTTATCGTGAGGCCCAGCACATGCAAACCGTCATCCGCGTCGAGAAACTGAGCAAGACCTTCCATCACAACAAGGCTCTGCATGCCGTTGATCTGACCGTCCAGCAGGGCGAAATGGTGGCGCTGCTGGGACCATCCGGTTCGGGTAAATCCACCCTTCTGCGCCATTTAAGCGGTCTTATCACCTGCGATAAAACGCCGGAAAGCCACGTCGAGCTGCTGGGCAATACCGTGCAGCGTGCGGGGCGTCTCGCCAGCGACATCCGCAAGAGCCGCGCCCAGACGGGCTACATCTTCCAGCAGTTCAACCTGGTGAACCGCCTGACGGTGCTGGAGAACGTGCTGATTGGCGCGCTCGGCAGCACCCCTTTCTGGCGCACCTGTCTGCGCTGGTTCTCCCCTTCCCAGAAGCAGGAAGCCTTACGGGCGCTGACCCGCGTCGGCATGGCGCATTTCGCCCACCAGCGCGTATCCACCCTGTCCGGTGGACAACAGCAGCGCGTGGCGATTGCGCGCGCGCTGATGCAGAAAGCGCAAATCATTCTCGCTGATGAACCTATTGCCTCGCTGGACCCGGAATCCGCCCGCATCGTGATGGAGACCCTGCGCGACATTAACCAGAACGACGGCATCACCGTGGTGGTCACGCTGCATCAGGTGGATTACGCCCTGCGCTACTGCGAACGCATTGTCGCCCTGCGTCAGGGGCACGTGTTCTTTGATGGCGCGAGCCATCAGTTTGATAACGAACGTTTTGACCATCTCTACCGCAGCATTAACCGCGTCGAAGAGAACGCGCAGGCTGCTTAATTAACCCCGATCCGAGGAAAGTACATGAGCTACAAAGCCGTTGCCGCGCTGGCCTTTACCAGCATGTTCAGCCTCAGCACCCTGTTAAGCCCAGCGTATGCGGAAGAGCAGGAAAAAGCGCTGAACTTCGGCATTATTTCGACGGAATCACAGCAGAACCTGAAGCCTCAGTGGGAACCGTTCCTGAAAGATATGGAAACCAGGCTGGGGATCAAAGTAAACGCCTTCTTCGCCCCGGACTACGCGGGCATCATCCAGGGGATGCGCTTCAATAAAGTGGACATCGCCTGGTACGGCAACCTCTCCGCCATGGAAGCAGTGGACCGCGCCAACGGCCAGGTCTTTGCCCAGACCGTCGCGGCAGATGGCTCCCCGGGCTACTGGAGCGTGCTGATCGTCAACAAAGACAGCCCGATCAACAATCTCAACGACATGCTTGCCAAACGCAAAGAGCTGACCTTCGGCAACGGCGACCCGAACTCCACCTCCGGTTACCTTGTCCCCGGCTACTACGTCTTCGCCAAAAACAACGCCTCCGCCAGCGACTTCAAACGCACCGTAAACGCCAGCCACGAAACCAACGCCCTGGCCGTGGCCAACAAGCAGGTGGATGTTGCCACTAACAACACCGAGAACCTCGACAAGCTGAAAACCTCAGCGCCGGACAAGCTGAAGGAGATCAAGGTTATCTGGAAGTCTCCGCTGATCCCCGGCGACCCGATCGTCTGGCGTAAAAACCTCTCCGAGAGCACTAAGGACAAGGTCTACGACTTCTTTATGACCTACGGCAAAACGCCGGAAGAGAAAGCGGTTCTGGAACGCCTGGGCTGGGCGCCGTTCCGTCCGTCAAGCGACCTGCAGCTGGTTCCGATTCGCCAGCTAGCGCTGTTTAAAGAGATGCAGGGCGTGAAGGACAACAAAGGGCTGAAGGACGAGGAGAAGACCAGCAAAGTGGCTGCGATTCAGGCCCAGCTGGAAGACCTCGACCGCCTGACCGCCGCGCTGGGTGCCATGACCAGCGTGAATAAAGCGGTGCAGTAACGCTTTTCGCCCGGTGGCGCTGCGCTTACCGGGCCTACATTTTGGCTCGTAGGCCGGATAAGCGTAGCGCCATCCGGCACACAAAGACCTGCGGAGTAATACATGCAAACCATCACCCTCCCGCCGCCTAAGCGCAGCTGGTTCTCGCTCATCAGCTGGGCCATCCTGCTGGCGGTGCTGGTTATCTCCTGGAAGGGCGCGGAAATGGATCCGCTGCTGCTCTTCAAAGATTCCGGCAACATGGCGACCTTCGCCGCCGACTTCTTCCCGCCGGACTTCAGCCAGTGGCAGGACTACCTCAGCGAAATGGCGGTCACCCTGCAAATTGCCGTCTGGGGCACCGCCCTTGCCGTCATTCTCTCCATTCCCTTTGGCCTGATGAGCGCGGAAAACATCGTGCCGTGGTGGGTATACCAGCCGATGCGCCGCCTGATGGACGCCTGCCGCGCCATCAACGAAATGGTCTTTGCGATGCTGTTCGTGGTTGCCGTGGGTCTGGGTCCGTTCGCGGGCGTGATGGCGCTGTTCATCCACACCACCGGCGTGCTCTCCAAGCTGCTTTCCGAAGCGGTTGAAGCCATCGAGCCCGGCCCGGTTGAGGGCATTCGCGCAACGGGCGCCAACAAAATCGAAGAGATCCTTTACGGCGTCCTGCCGCAGGTGATGCCGCTGCTGATCTCCTACTCCCTGTACCGCTTTGAGTCCAACGTTCGCTCTGCGACCGTGGTCGGCATGGTCGGCGCAGGCGGGATTGGCGTCACCCTGTGGGAAGCGATTCGCGGTTTCCAGTTCCAGCAAACCTGCGCCCTGATGGTGCTCATCATCGTGACCGTCAGCCTGCTGGATTTCCTCTCTCAACGTTTGCGTAAGCACTTCATCTGAGAAGCGAGGCTTTGTTTTCTATGCACTTATCCAGACATCCGACCAGTTACCCCACCCGCTGGCAAGAAATTGCCGCCAGGCTCGAAGTGGAGCTGCGCACCCACTACCGCTGCGGGGACTATCTGCCCGCCGAGCAGCAGCTAGCGGATCGCTATGAAGTGAATCGCCACACCCTGCGCCGGGCCATTGACCAGTTGGTCGAGCGCGGCTGGGTCCAGCGCCGTCAGGGCGTGGGCGTGCTGGTGCTGATGCGCCCGTTCGACTATCCGCTCAATGCCCAGGCGCGCTTTAGCCAGAACCTGCTGGATCAGGGCAGCCACCCGACCAGCGAAAAGCTGCTGTCGGTATTGCGCCCGGCCTCCAGCCACGTGGCGGACGCGCTGGGCATTCAGGAGGGCGACAACGTCATCCACCTGCGCACCCTGCGTCGCGTAAACGGCGTGGCGGTGTGCCAGATCGACCACTACTTCGCGGATCTCGCCCTCTGGCCAGTGCTGCAAAACTTTTCCAGCGGTTCCCTGCACGACTTTCTGCAGGATGCCACGGGCATTGCGCTTAAACGCACCCAGACGCGCATCAGCGCCCGTCGCGCGCAGGCGAAAGAGAGCAGGGTGCTCGAAATTCCCAACATGGCCCCGCTGCTCTGCGTGCGCACCCTCAACCACCGTGACGGTGAAGTCAACGCGACGGAATACTCCGTCAGCCTGACCCGCGCCGACATGATCGAATTCACCATGGAGCACTGAATGCACTTCGACACCGCCACCCGACAGCGCTGGATGCGCGTGCTGGCCCACAGCCAGCCTGCCGCGCTGACAGCCCGCATGAGCGCGCTCAGCCTGACGCCAGACTATGACACCCTCCGCGCCCCGGAGATCGGCCTCGTTCAAATCCAGGCGCGCATGGGCGGTACCGGCGAGCGCTTTTTCGCCGGCGACGCCACCCTCACCCGCGCGGCGATCCGTCTGAACAGCGGCACGCTGGGCTACAGCTACGTGCTGGGGCGCGATAAAGCGCACGCCGAGCGCTGCGCGGTGATCGACGCGCTTTTACAGGAACCACCCTATTTCCAGACGTTAATGGAAACCCTTATTGCCCCGCTGGAAGCCGACCGCGCCGCGCGCCTTGCCGCACGTCAGGCCGAAGTGAACACCAGCCGGGTCGACTTCTTTACGCTCGTTCGCGGAGACAACGCATGACGCTTCAACCTGCTTTTACCCTGGCCGTCCAGGATGCCCAACACAGTTTTCGTCGCCTGCTGAAGGCGATGAGCGAGCCCGGCGCGATCGTCTCGCTGCACCAGCTCTCCCAGGGCTGGCTGCCGCTGAATCTGGCGACCACCAGCGTGCTGCTGACCCTTGCCGACAACGACACGACTGTTTGGCTTTCCGGCGCATTATCCAACGATATCGCCAGCCAGAACCTGCGTTTTCACACCGGCGCCCCGCTGGTCGATCGGCCCCAGCAGGCAATCTTTGCCGTAGCCGACGAGCAAATCAGCCATGAACAGCTTAACGCCCTGAGCGAAGGCAGCGCCGTCGCCCCCGAGACCAGCGCCACGCTGATCCTGCAGGTCTCCAGCCTGAGCGGTGGCCGCATGCTGCGCCTGACGGGCGCAGGCATCGCCGACGAGCGCATGGTCGCGCCTCAACTGCCGGAGTGCATCATTCACGAGCTGACCGAGCGCCCGCACCCGTTCCCGCTGGGCATTGACCTGATCCTCACCTGCGGCGAGCGTCTGCTGGCCATCCCGCGGACCACCCACGTGGAGGTGTGCTGATGTACGTTGCCGTCAAAGGGGGCGAGAAGGCCATCGCCGCCGCCCATGCGCTGCAGGCGCACAGACGACGGGGCGATGAACGGCTTCCCGAGCTGAGCGTTGCCCAGATTGAACAGCAGCTCAACCTCGCCGTTGACCGGGTGATGACCGAGGGCGGCATCGCCGACCGCGAATTGGCGGCGCTGGCCCTGAAGCAGGCCAGCGGCGATAACGTGGAAGCCATCTTCCTGCTGCGCGCCTACCGCACCACGCTTGCCAAACTGGCGGTGAGCGAGCCGGTAAACACCGCCGACATGCGCCTGGAGCGCCGCATCTCCGCCGTTTACAAAGACGTGCCCGGCGGCCAGCTGCTTGGCCCGACCTACGACTACACCCACCGCCTGCTGGATTTCACCCTGCTGGCGAACGGCGAAGCGCCGCAGCTCAGCACTTCCGACGCGGAACAGGAACCGTCTCCGCACGTCTTCAGCCTGCTGGCGAAACAGGGTCTGGCGAAAGCGGAACAGGACTCAGGCGCGCAGCCGGACGACATCACCCGCACGCCGCCGGTTTATCCGTGCTCGCGCTCCTCCCGCCTGCAGCAGCTGATGCGCGGCGACGAGGGCTATCTGCTGGCGCTGGCCTACTCCACCCAGCGCGGCTACGGGCGCAACCACCCGTTTGCCGCCGAAATTCGCAGCGGCTACATCGACGTGGAAATCGTGCCGGAAGAGCTGGGTTTTGCGGTGAACGTCGGCGAACTGCTGATGACAGAGTGTGAAATGGTCAACGGTTTTGTCGCCCCCGAAAATGAAGACCCGCACTTTACCCGCGGCTACGGGCTGGTGTTTGGCCTCGGCGAGCGCAAAGCGATGGCAATGGCGCTGGTCGACCGCGCCCTGCAGGCACCGGACTACGGCGAACACGTTGCGGGCCCGGCGCAGGATGAAGAGTTCGTGCTGGCCCACGCGGATAACGTTGAGGCCGCGGGCTTCGTCTCGCACCTCAAGCTGCCGCACTACGTCGATTTCCAGGCCGAACTGGAACTGCTGAAACGCCTGCAACGGGAGCGCGCCAATGGCTAACTTAAGCGGCTACAACTTTGCCTATCTGGATGAGCAAACCAAACGCATGATCCGCCGCGCTATTCTCAAAGCGGTGGCGATTCCAGGCTATCAGGTGCCGTTCGGCGGCCGCGAAATGCCGATGCCCTACGGCTGGGGTACAGGCGGTATCCAGCTCACCGCCAGCGTGATCGGCGAAGCGGACGTGCTGAAGGTCATCGATCAGGGTGCCGACGACACCACCAACGCCGTGTCGATCCGCAGCTTCTTCCAGCGGGTAACGGGCGTCGCGACCACCGAAAAAACCGAAGACGCGACGCTGATCCAGACCCGTCACCGCATTCCGGAAACCCCGCTGACGGAAGATCAGATTCTGATTTTTCAGGTGCCGATCCCGGAGCCGCTGCGCTTTATCGAGCCGCGCGAAACCGAAACCCGCACCATGCACGCCCTGGAAGAGTACGGCGTTATGCAGGTGAAGCTGTACGAGGACATCGCCCGCTTCGGCCATATCGCCACCACCTACGCCTACCCGGTGAAGGTCAACGGGCGCTACGTCATGGACCCGTCACCGATCCCGAAATTCGATAACCCGAAGATGGACATGATGCCCGCCCTGCAGCTGTTCGGCGCCGGGCGTGAAAAACGCATCTACGCCGTACCGCCGTACACGCGTGTCGAAAGCCTGGATTTCGACGATCACCCGTTTACGGTGCAGGAGTGGGACGAGCCGTGCGCCATCTGCGGATCCCAACACAGCTATCTGGACGAAGTGGTGCTGGACGACACGGGCAAACGGATGTTTGTCTGCTCCGACACCGACTACTGCCGCCAACAGAGCGAGGCGAATAGCCAATGAAACCGCTGCTTTCGGTTAACAACCTGACCCACCTGTATGCGCCGGGCAAAGGCTTTAGCGACGTGTCGTTCGAGCTGTGGCCGGGCGAAGTGCTTGGGATTGTCGGCGAGTCCGGCTCCGGCAAGACCACCCTGCTGAAATCCATCTCCGCGCGCCTGACGCCGCAGAACGGCGACATTTTGTATGAGGGCACCTCGCTGTACGGCATGAGCGAGGCCGAGCGCCGCCGCCTGCTGCGCACCGAGTGGGGCGTGGTGCACCAGCACCCGATGGACGGCCTGCGCCGTCAGGTCTCGGCGGGCGGCAACATCGGCGAACGGCTGATGGCCACCGGCGCGCGCCACTACGGCAACATCCGCGCCACGGCGCAGCACTGGCTGGAGGAAGTTGAAATCCCCGCCTCGCGCATTGACGACCTGCCGACGACCTTCTCCGGCGGCATGCAGCAGCGATTGCAGATTGCGCGCAACCTGGTCACGCATCCGAAGCTGGTGTTTATGGATGAACCCACCGGCGGGCTGGACGTCTCCGTGCAGGCGCGCCTGCTCGACCTGCTGCGCGGTCTGGTGGTGGAGCTGAACCTGGCGGTGGTGATTGTCACCCACGATTTAGGCGTTGCGCGCCTGCTGGCGGACCGTCTGCTGGTGATGAAGCAGGGCCAGGTAGTGGAAAGTGGGTTAACCGACCGGGTGCTTGACGATCCCCACCATCCTTACACCCAGCTGCTGGTGTCGTCCGTGTTGCAGAACTGAGGTTGCTGTTGCCGGGTGGCGCTGCGCTTACCCGGCCTACGAACACCGCACCCGTAGGCCGGGTAAGGCGCAGCCGCCACCCGGCAAAAAGAACACCGCACCTGTAGGCCGGGTAAGGCGCAGCCGCCACCCGGCAAAAAGAGCACCGCACCTGTAGGCCGGGTAAGGCGCAGCCGCCACCCGGCAAAAAGAACACCGCACCCGTAGGCCGGGTAAGGCGCAGCCGCCACCCGGCAAAAAGAGCACCGCACCTGTAGGCCGGGTAAGGCGAAGCCGCCACCCGGCAAAAAGAGCACCGCACCTGTAGGCCGGGTAAGGCGAAGCCGCCACCCGGCAAGAAAACGCCACGAGGCCAACATGATCCACGTACAAAACGTCAGTAAAACCTTCGTGCTCCACCAGCAAAACGGCGTGCGCCTGCCGGTCCTGCAAAACGCCTCTCTGGAGGTCGGCAAAGGCGAATGCGTTGTGCTGCACGGCCATTCCGGCAGCGGAAAATCGACCCTGCTGCGCTCCCTGTACGCCAACTATCTGCCGGACGAAGGCCATATTCGTATTCGCCACAATGATGAATGGGTCGATCTGGTGCAGGCTCCCGCCCGTAAGGTGCTCGAGGTGCGCCGCTCGACGATCGGCTGGGTAAGCCAGTTTCTGCGGGTGATTCCCCGGATCTCCGCCCTGGACGTGGTGATGCAGCCGTTGCTGGATCTCGGCGTGCCGCGCGAAGCCTGCGCCGCCAAAGCCGCCAGCCTGCTGACGCGCCTCAACGTGCCCGAGCGCCTGTGGCACCTGGCCCCGTCGACCTTTTCCGGCGGCGAGCAGCAGCGCGTCAACATCGCCCGCGGCTTTATCGTCGACTACCCGATTTTACTTCTGGATGAACCTACCGCCTCGCTCGACGGTAAAAACAGCGCGGCCGTGGTGGAACTGATCGAGCAGGCCAAAGCGCGTGGGGCGGCGATCGTCGGGATCTTCCACGACGATGCCGTTCGCACCCGCATAGCGGACAGACTGCACCCAATGGGGACAACCGTATGATTATCAATAACGTCAGGCTGGTGCTGGAAAACGAGGTCGTTGGCGGGTCGATTGAGATCCAGGACGGCGTCATCCGCGCGTTTGCCGAAACCCAAAGCCGCGCGCCCGAGGCGATGGACGGTGAAGGCGGCTGGCTGCTGCCGGGGCTGATCGAGCTGCATACCGATAACCTGGACAAATTTTTCACCCCTCGCCCGAAGGTGGACTGGCCCGCCCATTCGGCGATGAGCAGCCACGACGCGCTGATGGTCGCCAGCGGCATTACCACCGTGCTGGACGCGGTGGCCATTGGCGACGTTCGCGACGGCGGCGATCGCCTGGAGAATCTGGAAAAAATGATCAACGCCGTGGAGGAGACGCAAAAGCGCGGCCTCAACCGCGCCGAGCACCGTCTTCACCTGCGCTGCGAGCTGCCGCACCACACTACGCTGCCGCTGTTTGAAAAGCTGGTTGGGCGCGAGCCGGTCTCGCTGGTCTCACTGATGGACCACTCGCCGGGGCAGCGCCAGTTCGCCAATATTGCAAAGTACCGCGAATACTATCAGGGCAAATATTCCCTCAGCGATGCGGAGATGGCCCGTTACGAAGAAGAGCAGCTGGCGCTGGCGGCCCAGTGGTCGCAGCCCAATCGCCTTAAGATTGCCGCGATCTGCCGGGACCGCAATATCGCGCTGGCCAGCCATGACGACGCCACGCACGATCACGTGCGCGAATCCCACCAGCTCGGCATCGCGATCGCTGAATTTCCCACCACGTTCGAAGCGGCCGAGGCCTCGCGCAAACACGGCATGAGCGTGCTGATGGGCGCGCCGAACATCGTGCGCGGCGGATCGCACTCCGGCAACGTGGCGGCGAGCAGGCTTGCTTCCCTCGGCCTGCTGGATATCCTCTCGTCCGACTACTACCCCGCCAGCCTGCTGGATGCGGCGTTCCGGGTGGCCGACAACGAGGACAACAGCTTTACGCTGCCGCAGGCGATTCGGCTGGTGACGAAAAACCCGGCCTCGGCGCTTAATCTTCACGATCGCGGGGAAATCGCCGAGGGGAAACGCGCGGATCTGGTGCTGGCCCACCGCAAGGGGGAGCACATCCATATCGACCACGTCTGGCGTCAGGGAAAAAGGGTGTTCTGATGGGAAGACTCGTCTGGTTAATGGGGCCCTCCGGCTCCGGTAAGGACAGCCTGCTGTCTGCCTTACGGCAGCGGGAACATCCCCAGCTGCTGGTGGCGCACCGCTACATCACCCGCGCGGCCAACGCAGGGAGTGAAAACCATATCGCCCTGAGCGAGCAGGAGTTTTTCATCCGCGCCGGGCAAAACCTGCTGGCGCTGAGCTGGCACGCCAACGGCTACTACTATGGGATCGGGATTGAGACCGACCTGTGGCTGCATGCGGGGTTCGACGTGCTGGTCAACGGCTCGCGGGCGCATCTTCCGCAGGCGCGCGCCCGCTATGGCGCGTCCCTTCTGCCGGTCTGTCTGCAGGTTTCGCCGGACGTCCTGCGCAGCCGGTTGCAGAGCCGGGGGCGTGAATCCGCCCGCGAGATCGACCAGCGGCTTGCGCGCGCGGCCCGCTATGCTCCGTCCGACTGTCACATCCTCAACAACGACGGAAGTTTGCTACAGTCAGTCGATACTTTTTTATCGCTTATTCGTCAGAAGGAGAACCAGCATGCCTGACTGTACGCTTCGCCCCGCCACCGCGGACGATGCGCAAATCGTTTACGCGTTAATCTGCGAATTAAAGCAGGCCGAGTTCGATCGCCAGGCGTTTCACGCAGGCTATCTTGCCAATTTGCAGGATCGCAACATGCACTACCAGCTTGCCGAGCTGGACGGGGAAGCCATCGGCATGATCGGCCTGCACATGCAGTTTCACCTCCATCACGCGCGCTGGATCGGCGAGATCCAGGAGCTGGTAGTGATGCCGCAGGCGCGCGGGTTAAAGGTGGGAAGCCAGCTGCTGGCCTGGGCGGAGGACGTCGCGCGACAGGCCGGCGCGGAGCTGACCGAACTGTCCACCAGCGTGAAGCGCGTGGATGCGCACCGTTTTTACGTTCGCGAAGGCTATACGCAGAGCCATTTTCGATTCACCAGGCCGCTGTAGAGGTGCGTTATGAGTCTGACAATCACGTTGACGGGAACGGGTGGCGCCCAGCTGGTGCCGGTCTTTGGCTGCGACTGCGCGGCATGCCGCCGGGCGCGCCTGCAGGACAGCTATCGCCGTCGCCCCTGTAGCGCGGTGGTCAAATTCAACGATGCCGTCACCCTGCTGGATGCGGGCATTCCGCACCTGATGGACGACTGGCCCGCAGGCAGCTTCCAGCAGTTTTTGCTGACCCATTACCATATGGATCACGTCCAGGGGCTGTTCCCCCTGCGCTGGGGCGTTGGCGCGACGATCCCGGTTTACGGCCCGCCGGACGAAGCGGGCTGTGACGACCTGTTTAAACATCCGGGGATTCTGGATTTCAGCCACACGGTCGAGCCGTTTGTGATGTTTGAACTTCAGGGCCTGCGGGTCACGCCGCTGCCGCTCAACCATTCGAAGCTGACCTTTGGGTATTTGCTGGAGTCGGCCCACAGCCGCGTGGCATGGCTTTCCGACACCGCCGGGCTGCCGGAAAAAACGGCGAAGTTTCTGCTCAACAATCAGCCGCAGTCGATGATCATCGACTGCAGCCATGAACCGCGCGACGAGACGCCGCGAAACCATAGCGACTTAAATACCGTGATTGCGCTGAACGAGGTGATTGGCTGCCCGCAGGTGATCCTGACGCACATCAGCCACCAGTTTGACGTGTGGATGATGGATAACCCGCTGCCGGACGGCATTGAGGCGGGGTATGACGGGATGATACTGGTGCTGGATTAGATTTTGCCGGGTGGCGGCTGCGCCTTACCCGGCCTACGGTCCGCGGTTTTGTAGGCCCGCGTAAGCGAAGCGCCACCGGGCATTATCCGCGATCGTAATCGTCTTCTAACCGCCGCTCATCTTCTTCTAACCGACGCCTGTCGTCATCCAGCTGACGCTGACGCTCGTCTAAACGGCGGCGTCTGTCTTCAAGCTGCCGGCGACGATCGTCGTACTGGCGACTGTCGATCTGACGGCTGCGATCGTAACGATCGTCATCGTCATTGCTGCGGCTGCTGTTTGGGTTATAGGCATCGTTGATCGCCTGCTGAATGTTGCCAATAGCATCATCAACAATATCGGCATGAGCCAGCTGGCTGGTGAGTGACAGCAGACCAAATAACAGAGCAGTTGAGTAACGTTTCATAAGGCCAGACTCGCAGGTGAACTGGCCTTACGATAATGAACAGCAGGAAACGGGGGTAGCGGAGGAATCTCAAATTCAGTTGTGTCCAGGGACTTCCATCAGTTGATTCGTACGCTGTTTATTTTCTGCGACCAGAACGATGCCGTAGCATTTTTGATCCGGCGAATGGCTCCAGATACGATCTTCGGGGATACACCCTCCGTCATAGATAACCTTGCTACCATCATACGGCCAAAATGCGCCCTGCTCGGTATCGAGAACAAATACAGCGATTTGGTCAGACTCGCGGGCAATTTTCTGCCAGAGCATCTTCCCACCCTCATACTGTTCAAAGTCGCTGACAAGCGTCACGCCACACTGTAATACCAGGGCTTCATACAGGCGAGTTGCCAGTCCCTTGTCACGCTCGGCGGGATCTACACAGACACCTTCTACCTGAATAACATTGGCATCTTCCCAACAGCGCTCGACGGCAATGATATCTTCACCCAAATGCGTTTTACGTTGTAAATCCAGGGCAGCAACAACCCGATGCCGGGGCACCCCATCGAAGGTTTCGATATCCGCTTCAATAATCGCAGCTCTTGGCGTCTGGCTATCAAAAATAACATGTAGCACTCGCCCGGAAAGCTCAAACTCATCAACGAGTTTAAACGACCTGGCAATTGTGCTCGGGCTGTATGTTGTAGGCATCACGATCATTTGTGAGTCCCCCTTTGTGAGTACCGGCATAATTCCTTTTATATCCCAATCTGCTAAATTTTGCGCAGATTAACATCACCGGCGACAACGATGCTCTTGATGAAATCCTAAACAGGGGTCATTTAAAAACATATTTTCCGCAGCGCCTGCGCCAGCTGCGCGCGGGTAAACGGCTTACGCAGTAGCTGAACGTCCGGCAGCTGAGGATTATGCGTGGGCCGTAAATCCTGGCCGCTGATGAGCAGCACCGGAAGCTGCGGATAATGGCTGCGCACGTGGTTAATCACCTCGGCTCCGCCCAGGCTTCCCGGCAACATCAGGTCGCTGATAAACATGCCAATATCCGGCGACGCCGCCAGCATGCTCAGCGCCTGCTCGCCGTTGTCCGCTTCCAGCGTCAGGTAACCAAGCTGGTGCAACTGCTCACACAGTGTCTGACGAACGTCCGCCTCATCTTCCAGCACCAGCACCAGGCGCTCGCTATCGACGGAGGCGGTCGCTGACAGCGCTTCATCCTCTGCCGCGGCGGGAAGGGTCGAGCGCGGCAGATGAAGCCGGACGGTGGTTCCCTGCCCCGGCGCGCTTTCAATCTCAACGCGACCACCGGACTGGCGCACAAAGCCGTAGACCATCGACAGCCCTAACCCGCTCCCGCTCCCGGTCTGCTTGGTGGTAAAGAACGGTTCAAAGACCCGGGATTTAATCTCCTGCGACATGCCGCTGCCGCGGTCAATCACTTCTAGCGCCACCATATCCTGCCTGCGCCCGTCGCTGCGGGTGACGCGCTGATTCCAGGTGCGAATTTTGATCGCTCCGCTTTGCCCCTCCATCGCATCACGCGCGTTCATCACCAGGTTGATGATGGCGTTTTCCAGCTGGCTGACGTCTATCCAGGCGGGCCAGGCAGGGGATTGCGCTTCAATCTCCAGGGTCAGGGTGGCGGGCAGGGAGTGGCGCAGCAGTTCCCGGAGGTTCTCCAGCAGCGGCAGCATCTCTACCGCATGCGGCGTCAGGGATTGCTTGCGAGAAAACGCCAGCAGGCGCTGGGTCAGTAAGGCGCCACGCTCGGCCGCCTTCAGCGCCCGGGCGATGCGCGGCGCATCGTTCGATTCAGGTTCAGTAAGCTCAAGACTGCCGATGATCACCGCCAGCAGGTTGTTAAAATCATGCGCCAGCCCGCCGGTTAGCTGTCCAACCGCCTTCATTTTCTGGCTGTGCAGCAGCGCCTCTTCCAGCCCCTGACGCTCAACGCGGTCGATCTCCATCTGCGTGGTTTTCTCTTTCAGCAGCCGCGTGGTGTGCTCAAGCGAGGCGGTATTGCGGGCAAAAACGTTAAACGCGCGCGCCAGCTCTCCCAGCTCATCGCGCCGCTGCAGGGCGGGAACGGAAACATCCTGCTCGCCGTGGGCAAGGCGCGACATCGCCCGGGAAATGGCGGTCAGGTTAGAGGCCAGATTGCGGTAAATATACCAGCAGGCGCACCCGGTAATAATCAGCGCCAGCAGGGCGAAGACGCTGATAAACACGCTGATGGACTGTAGCTCGTGATGGCTCTGCGCTGTACGCAGCCGTGAAGCCTGCGCCACCTGCTCGACGTACTGATTAATGTCACCGTTGAGGATCGCCACCAGCGCCTTGATGTGGAACATATACCAGCTTATCGCCAGATCGCTCTCTTCCAGCTGTTTCGACAGCGGGCCGAGCTTGCCTAACTCAGCATTAAAATCAGGCAAGACCCCCTTCACGACCGGCTGCACAGCATTTCGGGGCAGCGTTGCGGCCACCGCGTCCAGCTGCTGAACGGTCGCGCGCGGCGAAGGGGTATCGATGGCGGCGGCGATCAGCCGGTCCATCTCCATCAGGTGCAGCGCATCCGGAACGTTGCTGCCATAGCGGCGGTTGAGTTCCTGCAGATGGCGCAGGTAGCTCTGGCTTTGGTACAGCGCGCTCAGCAGGGCGTTACGTTCCAGATGGCGCCGCTGACCACGTTCCAGCATCTCCGTCACGCTCTGCTGAAGCTCATTGCTTCGTTGAATAATCCGCGCCACCAGGGCCGGTTCCTGCTGGGCCAGCGGGGCATCCGCAAGCTGTTCCAGCGAGCGGCGCAGGGCCATTTGCGTCTGCTTGAGGCGCTCGGCTTCACCTTTGTACTCCAGCGCCCCGACGACCTGCGAAAGCCGCACCGCCGCCGTCGCCACGTTTGCCGTATCGCGCGCCAGGTTCATGCTGCCGGTCATGTCATCCAGCGTTTGCTGCTGCACCTGCTCCTGGATCTGGCTGGCGTGCCGAAAGCCAAGCACCGCCACGCCGCTCACCATCAGCGTTACGGCGACCACCAGCAGATTAAAAATCAGCAGGCGGCCTCGGGCGCTGGCGAAGAACGGCGGGCGTGATGGCATGGGTTTGGGCTCCTGTGCGGTTTGGTGCCCCCTCACCCTGACCCTCTCCCCAAAGGGGCGAGGGAATGATTTGCTCCCTCTCCCTTCCAGGGAGAGGGCTGGGGTGAGGGTAAAATGTGATCCACCTTAGCTATTCATCACTATGACAAATATGAACAGCTTCTGACATTTTGCATTTACGCACCTGTGATGAAGTGCAGAAATCGGCATTCACAGGAGATCCGCCATGAGCAGAACACCGGTATTAGAGATGCGCGGCATTGCCAAAACGTTTGGCAGTTTCCACGCGCTCAAGGGTGTAGATTTGACGGTTTTTCCCGGTGAGATCCACGCGCTGATGGGCGAAAACGGCGCGGGAAAAAGCACGCTAATGAAAATCCTCGCGGGCGCCTATACCGCCACCGGCGGCGAGATCCTGATTGACGGACAGCCGTTTCACATTAAAGGGCCGAAAGACGCGCTGGCCGCAGGCATTACCCTGATTTATCAGGAGATGCAGCTCGCGCCCAATCTGACCGTAGCCGAGAATATCTTCCTCGGCAGCGAGCTGTCGCGCGGCGGGATGGTGCAGCGTAAAGAGATGGCCGCCCAGGCGCAGGCGGTCATCGACCGTCTCGGCGCGCAGTTCAGCGCCACCGATTTGGTGATGAAGCTGACCATCGCCGAGCAGCAGCAGGTGGAAATCGCCCGCGCGCTGCACCGCAACAGCCGCATTCTGGTGATGGATGAACCCACCGCCGCCCTCTCCTCGCGGGAAACGCACCGCCTGTTTGAACTGATTTTGCGCCTGCGCGATGAAGGGATGGCGATTATTTACATCAGCCACCGCATGGCGGAAGTGTATGAACTCTCTGACCGCGTCAGCGTCCTGCGCGACGGGCAGTACGTCGGCAGCCTGACGCGCGATAAGCTCAACGCCTCCGAGCTGGTGCGCATGATGGTGGGCCGCCCGTTGAGCGACCTGTTCAACAAGGAGCGTGATATTCCCCTCGGCAGCCCGCGCCTCAACGTGCACCACCTCACCGACGGTAAAAAGGTGCAGCCGTGCAGCCTGCAGGTGCGTTCCGGCGAAATCGTCGGCCTGGCGGGCCTGGTCGGAGCCGGACGCTCCGAGCTGGCGCAGCTCATCTTCGGCGTGCGCAAAGCCACCGGCGGCATGATTGAGGTCGACGGCGAGCCGGTGGTGATCCACTCCCCGCGTGCCGCCATCGAGAACGGCATCGGTTTCCTCACCGAGAACCGCAAGGAACAGGGGCTGTTTCTGGAGCTGGCGGCGCAGGAGAACATCACCATGGCGACGCTCGAGCGCGACGCTACCTTCGGCATGCTGAACCGCAAAAAAGCGCAGTCGATTTCCGATGACGCCATCGCCCTGCTCAACATCCGCGTACCGCATTCGCAGGTGCGAGCGGGCGGGCTGTCCGGCGGCAACCAGCAAAAGCTGCTGATCTCCCGCTGGGTCGCCATCGGCCCGCGCATTCTGATTCTCGACGAACCGACGCGCGGCGTGGACGTCGGGGCGAAAAGCGAGATCTACCGCATCATGAACCAGATGGCGCGCAAAGGGGTGGCGATTTTAATGATCTCCAGCGAGCTGCCGGAAGTGGTGGGCATGAGCGACCGGGTCTACGTGATGCGCGAAGGGAGCATCGCGGGCGAGCTCCACGGGCGCGACATCTCTCAGGAAAACATCATGACGCTGGCAACCGGCGTCAACGACACTCATCATCAGGCGGTGTAACCATGACGCATTCAACCAGTCCGCAGCAGGTGGCGAAATCCGCCTCCGCAAAAAAAATGCTGATGAGCGATCTGATGCAAACGGTCGGCATTTTGCCGATTCTTATCCTGATCGTGGCGGTATTTGGCTTTATCGCCCCGAACTTCTTCACCGAGAGCAACCTGCTCAACATCACCCGTCAGGCGTCGATCAACATCGTGCTGGCGGCGGGAATGACCTTCATCATCTTAACCGGCGGGATTGACCTCTCCGTCGGCTCGATTCTGGGCACCACGGCGGTGGCGGCGATGGTGGTGTCGCTTATTCCTGAGTTCGCCATGCTCTCCATCCCGGCCGCGCTGATGCTCGGCATGGTGCTGGGCCTGTTTAACGGCGCGCTGGTGGCCTTTGCCGGGCTGCCGCCCTTTATCGTCACGCTCGGCACCTACACGGCGCTGCGCGGTGCGGCCTACCTGCTGGCCGACGGCACGACGGTCATTAACTCCAACATCAGCTTCGAGTGGATCGGCAATAACTATCTCGGCCCGATTCCCTGGCTGGTGGTCATCGCCCTGGCGGTGATTGCGGTGTGCTGGTTCATCCTGCGCCGCACCACGCTCGGCGTACACATCTATGCGGTGGGCGGCAACATGCAGGCGGCACGCTTAACGGGCATTAAGGTCTGGCTGGTGCTGCTGTTTGTCTACGGCATGAGCGGGCTGCTATCCGGCCTCGGCGGCGTGATGAGCGCCTCGCGCCTCTACAGCGCCAACGGCAACCTCGGCACGGGCTACGAGCTGGACGCGATTGCGGCGGTGATCCTCGGCGGCACCAGCTTCGTCGGCGGGATCGGCACGATCACCGGCACGCTGGTCGGCGCGCTTATCATCGCCACCCTCAACAACGGCATGACGCTGATGGGCGTCTCCTACTTCTGGCAGCTGGTGATCAAAGGGGCGGTGATCATCATAGCGGTGCTGATCGACAAATACCGTACCCGACACCATCAAAGTGCATAACAACAAAACCCTACAGCTTCGAGGAAAACACTATGCGTTTGAAACCGTTAGTAACCGCGCTCTGTGCTGGCGCACTGCTTGCCGCAACGCCGTTTGCGCAGGCTAAAGATCTGAAGGCCATCGGCGTGACGGTGGGCGACCTGGCTAACCCGTTCTTCGTGCAGATCACCAAAGGTGCCGAGCTGGAAGCGCGCAAGCTGGCGGGGGATAACGTCAAGGTGACGCTGGTCTCCAGCGGTTACGATCTGGGCCAGCAGGTGGCGCAGATCGACAACTTCATCGCCGCGAAAGTGGACATGATTATCCTCAACGCCGCGGACTCCAAAGGGATCGGCCCGGCGGTGAAGCACGCGAAGGAGGCCGGGATCGTGGTCGTGGCGGTTGACGTCGCGGCGGAAGGGGCTGATGCCACCATTACCTCCAACAACACCCAGGCGGGCGAAATGGCCTGTAAGTACATTACCGATCGCCTGAAAGGCAAAGGCAACGTGGTGATCATCAACGGACCGCCGGTCTCTGCGGTGCAGAACCGCGTGGAAGGTTGCCAGACGGAATTTAAAAAACACCCGGATATCAAGGTGCTCTCGGATAACCAAAACGCCAAGGGCAGCCGTGAAGGCGGTCTGGAAGTCATGACCTCCCTGCTGGCAGCCAATCCGAAGATCGACGGCGTGTTTGCGATTAACGATCCGACCGCGATCGGCGCCGATCTGGCGGCGAAACAGGCGCAGCGCAACGAGTTCTTTATCGTTGGCGTGGATGGCAGCCCGGACGGTGAGGAAGCGCTGAAGCGCGAAAACTCGCTGTTTGTGGCGACCCCGGCGCAGGATCCGCAGGTGATGGCGGCGAAGGCGGTGGAGATCGGCTATGACATTCTCCAGGGCAAACCGGCGCCGAAAGAACCAGTGCTGATCCCGGTGACGATGATCGATAAAAAGAACGTCGGCACGTATAAGGGGTGGACGGTTAAGTAACCCCCTCACCCTACCCTCTCCCCAAAGGGGAGAGGGTGGTCAAGTTACCTCTCCCCGCGGGGGGGAGGGGGTGGGTGTGGGGTACGTTTTGCACCTAATCGAAGGAGTCCCCATGAAACGCTCCGACATCAATGAAATCCTCGGCCACACGCGGCAGTTTTTTTCCATGCACGACGTGCATCTCCCGCCCTTTGCCAGCTTTCCGCCAACGAAATGGCAGCAGCTTGACCAGGCCGCATGGCAGGAAGTGTTCGACCTCAAGCTCGGCTGGGACGTGACGGCGTTCGGCGGCAATAATTTTGCCGCTGAGGGGCTGACGCTGTTTACCCTGCGCAACGGCTCGCCCAACGGCGTGCCGTATGAGAAAGGCTATGCCGAAAAAATCATGCACGTCCGAGAGGGCCAGGTCACGCCGATGCATTTTCACTGGCGCAAGCGGGAAGACATCATCAACCGGGGCGGCGGGAACCTGATCGTGGAATTATGGAATGCCGGGGCGCATGAAGAGACGGAAAACACCGACGTGACGGTTACCGTCGACGGCTGCCGTCAGACTCACGCGCCCGGCAGCCAGCTGCGCCTGCTGCCCGGGGAAAGCATCTGCCTGACGCCCTGTCTTTACCACAGTTTCTGGGGCGAACGCGGCTTCGGCGACGTGCTGGTCGGGGAAGTGTCCTCGGTGAATGACGATGAGCACGACAACCACTTTTTGCAGCCCGTTGCCCGCTATAACAACATCGAAGAGGACGAACCGGCGCTGCTGGTGCTGTGCAACGAGTACAACCTGTTTCGGATTTAAGGGGTGAATGATGCCATTGATTTCTCTTGCCGACGGTCTGGCACACGCCAGGCAGCACCGCTATGCGCTGGGCGCGTTTAACGTCCTTGATTCCCACTTTCTGCGCGCGCTGTTCGCCGCCGCAAAGCAGGAGCGCTCGCCGTTTATCATCAACATCGCCGAAGTGCATTTTAAGTACGTGTCCCTGGATTCGCTTGTCGAAGCGGTCAAGTTCGAGGCCGCCCGTCACGATATTCCCATGGTGCTCAACCTCGACCACGGCCTGCATTTTGACGCCGTGGTGCGCGCCCTGCGCCTGGGGTTCAGCTCCGTGATGTTCGACGGCTCGACGCTGAGCTATGAGGAGAACATTCGCCAGACGCGGGAGGTGGTGAAGATGTGCCACGCGGTGGGCGTGTCGGTGGAGGCGGAGCTGGGCGCGGTCGGAGGCGATGAAGGCGGCGCGCTTTACGGCCATGCGGATGAAGCCTGCTTTACCGACCCCCAGCTGGCGCGCGAATTTGTCGATTCAACCGGTATTGACGCGCTGGCGGTGGCCATCGGTAACGCGCACGGCAAATACCGGGGCGAGCCGAAGCTCGATTTTCCCCGCCTGGACGCCATTCGTCAGCAGACGGGCCTGCCGCTGGTTTTACACGGCGGCTCCGGGATTAGCGATGCCGACTTCCGCCGCGCCATCGAGCTGGGCATTCATAAAATCAATTTCTATACCGGGATGTCGCAGGCCGCGCTTGCCGCCGTGGAGCAGCGGATGGCAAAACGCCAGCCGCTCTACGATGAGTTTGCCGAGCTGCTGCTGGGGATAGAAGAGGCAATTACGGATACGGTCGCCGAACAGATGCGCATCTTCGGCAGCGCGGGGCAGGCATAATGGAACGTAAAGGCATCATCGCCGCAGGCAATATGCTGGTGGACCACGTCCACCAGATCGTGCAGTGGCCGGAGCGCGGCTGGCTGGCGGAAATCACACACAGCGAACGCTCAACCGGCGGCGCGCCGCTCAACGTCCTGCTGACGCTGGCGAAAATGCACGTTGGCCTGCCGCTGCAGGCGGTAGGGCTGATTGGCGAAGACGGCGACGGGGACTACATTCTGGCGATGCTCGACCAGTACCACGTCAACCGCCAGCGCGTACAGCGCACCACCTTTGCGCCAACCTCCATGTCGCAGGTGATGACCGACCCCAGCGGACAGCGCACCTTTTTCCACTCCCCGGGGGCTAACCGCCTGCTGGATCTTCCCGCCTTCGATCGCCTGGACGGATCGATGAAGATCTTCCACCTCGGCTATCTGCTGCTGCTCGACAGCCTGGATATGCCCGATGACGAGTTCGGCACCCGCAGCGCGCGGCTGCTGGCGCAGATGCGCGACCTGGGGTATGAAACTTCGCTCGATCTGGTTTCCCGTAAGGGCGACCCGCGCTATCAGCCCCTGGTGCTCCCTACCCTGCGCCATCTGGACTATCTGGTGATTAACGAGCTGGAGGCCGGAGAGTTTAGCGGCCTGACGATGCGTGACGAAAACGACGCCCCGCACGTTGCCCATATCGCAGAAGCCGCGACGCAGCTGCTGGCGGCCGGCGTACGCCAGCGGGTGGTGATCCACTGTCCGGAAGGCGCATGGGGAGAAGCACGCGGTGAAGAAGGCCGCTGGATCCCGTCATGGATGCTGGAGCAGGAAGAGATCATCGGCAGCGTCGGCGCGGGCGATGCCTTTTGCGCAGGCTTTTTATACGGCTGCCATGAGTCGCTGCCGCTCACGGAAAGCATTTATCTGGCGCACGCCTGCGCGCGGGCAAGCCTGCTGGCCGCCAATGCAATTGACGGCGCAAAAACGCTGGCCGAGCTGGAGGCTTTTATTCACGAGGGCACTTAATTTAACAATAATTGCGATTTTTCATTACAGTTCTATGAATTTTGCATTCCCGAGCTACACTCTCTCCATCTGGCATATTCGGCGTGGGCAGCACTCTGTCCGCACGCTTTTCCGAAATGAGATAGAAAGAGGACAAGGGAAAAATGTTCGCAGCCATCATCATCGGTATTTTCATTATTAGCGTTATTTACGCGCATTCACGCGGCAAAGAAAAACAGACGCTGTCTCGTCAGTTGTTCGACCATTCGACGTTCATGGCACCCATCAATATGTTTATGACGGCGTTCTCTTCCCTGCCCGCCAGGCAGGCTTTCTTTGAGACAGAGCGTTTCCCCGAATTAAACACGCTGACGGAAAACTGGCAGGTTATTCGTGAAGAGGCGGTGCGTTTACAGGATCATATAAAGGCGGCGCAAAATAATAACGACGCTGGCTTTAACACCTTTTTTAAACGCGGCTGGAAGCGTTTTTATCTGAAATGGTACGCCGACGCTCACCCCTCTGCGCAAGCGCTTTGCCCGGTGACCACGCGGCTGGTGAGTCAAATTCCTTGCGTGAAGGCGGCCATGTTTGCCGAACTGCCTGCGGGGGCAAAGCTGGGCAAGCATCGCGATCCCTACGCGGGCTCGGTGCGCTATCACCTGGGCTTATCTACCCCGAATGACGATCGCTGCTTTATTGAAGTGGACCAGCAGCGCCATAGCTGGCGCGATGGCGAGGCGGTTATTTTTGATGAGACCTACGTCCACTGGGCGGAAAATAAAACCGATCGGACGCGCATTATTCTGTTCTGCGATATCGAGCGTCCGATGAAGTGGCGCTGGGCGCAGGCGGTTAACCATTGGGTGGGCACCACGCTGATGTCTGCGGCCAGCTCACCGAATGACGATAATGACCGCACCGGCGGCATTAACCGCATTTTTAAATATGTTCATGCGGGCCGCGAACGCGGGCAACGTCTTAAAAAACGCAATCGTAAAGCCTATTACGCCCTCAAGTACCTGTGCATCAGCGCCATTTTTGCCGCCCTTCTTGTTCCGGCAATAACGTAAACCTTATGCCGCCTGTTCGGGGCGGCTAACATCGGTGGCAAATACATACCCCAGTCCGCGGATGGTTTTAATGAGCGCAGGCTGATGCGGATTGGCCTCGATCTTCCGGCGCAGGCGCATGATCAACACGTCAATAGTGCGGTCGAACACGTCAGCGCTTTCGCTGTGGGTCAGCTCAAGCAGCCGGTCACGGCTCAACACCCTGCGGGCATTTTGCGTAAGCGCCAGCAGCAGGCCGTACTCGCCCTGGGTTAAGGGCACGGGATTACGCTGCGGATCGCTCAGCTCGCAGCGGGTGGTATCGAGCGTCCATCCGTTAAACGCGATGCCCGCCACGGGTGCCGCGGGCGCTTCGGCTGCCAGCACGCCGGTACGGCGCAATACCGCCTTCACGCGGGCGACCACCACGCGCGGGTTGAACGGCTTGCCAATATAGTCGTCGGCCCCCATCTCCAGCCCCACCACCACGTCTGACTCACTGCCCAGCCCGGTTAACATGATTACCGGCAGCATCGGGCGCTGCTTTTGGAGCTGCAGCAGAACCTGCAGGCCGTTGATATCCGGCAGCATCATATCCAGCAGAACAAGCGCGATATTCGGCTCCTCCTGTACCCGGCGCAGCGCATCCTGGCCGTTATGGCAGACACGCACGCTAAAGACGTGCTCGCTAAGCACATCCTGAAGCAGTTCGCAGACTGCCGTATCGTCATCAACCACCAGAATCGCCGGTTTCATCATATGCTTCCGTCAGGGGATTATGTTAAGTCTGAACCATTCTGCCGTCGGCTCCAGTTAAAGGGTTTTTTCAGTGACGGAAATTCAACCCATGTCACATCCGCTGCACTGTCGACACGTCAATTTTGACGATGGGCTGTTTTTTGTCAGAGTTTTTACCGCGAAGGGACCGTAAAGTCAGGGAATAGCCATACAAAAAACATGGCATAGAAGCTGCATAGTGGGTGCGAATGATTCGATTAACTGGAGCAGACTGATGAAGAAAGTCGTCACGGTTTGCCCTTATTGTGCCTCAGGTTGCAAGATCCACCTGGTGGTCGATAACGGCAAAATCGTCCGGGCAGAGGCCGCGCAGGGGAAAACCAACCAGGGCACGCTGTGCCTGAAAGGTTACTACGGCTGGGATTTTATTAACGATACCCAAATCCTCACCCCGCGCCTGAAAAGCCCTATGATCCGTCGCGAACGCGGCGGCAAGCTGGAATCCGTCTCCTGGAACGAGGCGCTGGATTATGTCGCCACGCGCCTTAGCGCCATCAAGGCCAAGTACGGTCCGGATGCGATTCAGACCACCGGTTCCTCACGCGGAACAGGGAATGAAACCAACTATGTGATGCAAAAATTCGCGCGCGCCGTTATTGGAACCAATAACGTCGACTGCTGCGCTCGCGTCTGACACGGCCCATCGGTTGCAGGTCTGCACCAGTCGGTCGGTAACGGCGCAATGAGTAATGCCATCAACGAGATAGATAATACCGATCTCGTCTTTATCTTTGGGTATAACCCGGCGGATTCTCACCCTATCGTCGCGAACCACGTTATTCGCGCTAAGCAGAACGGGGCGAAAATTATCGTCTGCGATCCGCGTAAAATTGAAACCGCGCGCATTGCGGATATGCACATTGCATTGAAAAACGGCTCGAACATCGCGCTGTTAAACGCAATGGGACACGTCATTATTGAGGAGAACCTCTACGACCAGGCGTTTGTCGCCAGCCACACGGAAGGTTTTGAAGAGTATCGGAAGATTGTCGAAGGCTACACGCCGGAGTCGGTTGAAGCAATAACCGGCGTTAGCGCGCAGGCGATCCGCCAGGCCGCACGGATGTACGCCGGGGCGAAAACCGCCGCCATTCTCTGGGGCATGGGCGTGACCCAGTTCTACCAGGGCGTGGAAACCGTACGCTCCCTGACCAGCCTCGCCATGCTGACCGGTAACCTCGGCAAGGCGCACGCTGGCGTGAACCCGGTGCGCGGTCAGAATAACGTCCAGGGCGCGTGCGATATGGGCGCGCTGCCGGATACCTATCCGGGCTATCAGTACGTGAAGTTCCCGGAGAACCGCGCCAAATTCGCGAAGGCCTGGGGCGTGGAAAGCCTGCCGGAACACACCGGGTACCGCATCAGCGAGCTGCCGCACCGCGCGGCGCATGGCGAAGTGCGTGCGGCCTACATCATGGGTGAAGATCCGCTCCAGACCGACGCCGAGCTCTCTGCGGTGCGTAAAGGGTTTGAGGATCTGGAGCTGGTGATTGTCCAGGATATCTTCATGACCAAAACCGCGGCGGCGGCGGACGTGATTTTACCGTCGACCTCCTGGGGCGAGCATGAAGGCGTCTACACGGCGGCGGACCGCGGCTTCCAGCGCTTCTTCAAAGCGGTCGAACCGAAGTGGGATCTGAAAACCGACTGGCAAATCATCAGCGAAATCGCCACCCGCATGGGTTATCCGATGCACTACAACAACACCCAGGAGATCTGGGACGAGTTGCGCAGTCTGTGTCCGGACTTCTACGGCGCCACCTATGAAAAAATGGGTGAACTGGGGTACATCCAGTGGCCATGTCGCGATGAGTCGGAGGCCGATCAAGGGACGTCCTATCTCTTTAAGGAGAAGTTCGACACCCCGAACGGGCTGGCGCAGTTCTTCACCTGCGACTGGGTCGCCCCCATCGATAAACTCACCGACGAGTATCCGATGGTGCTCTCTACCGTGCGTGAAGTGGGCCACTACTCCTGCCGTTCGATGACCGGTAACTGCGCCGCGCTCGCCGCGCTGGCTGACGAGCCGGGTTACGCGCAGATCAACACCGCCGACGCGGAGCGCCTCGGTATTGAGGATGAAGCGCTGGTGTGGGTGAACTCGCGCAAAGGGCGAATCATTACCCGCGCGCAGGTCAGCGATCGTCCAAACAAAGGGGCGGTCTATATGACCTACCAGTGGTGGATTGGCGCCTGCAACGAGCTGGTGACGGAGAACTTAAGCCCGATAACCAAAACGCCGGAGTATAAATACTGCGCCGTAAACGTCGAGCCGATTGCGGATCAGCACGCGGCGGAACAGTATGTGATCGACGAATATAACAAGCTAAAAGCCCGCCTGCGCGAAAGCGCAATGGGCTGAAGCCGTTAATTCATCGATGAAAAAAGGGAGTGAACTATTCACTCCCTTTTTATTTCCGATTAGCTCATCAATAATATCAATTATTATTCTGGAAAGCGGCTCGCAAAAATAATGTAATTTACGCAGAATAGAATTACATCTTTGCATTTTAATTCAGAGAGATAAGATGTGCGGCGGGTGCTTAAGACTTTCTGTCTTGAGCATTGTTGAGGGACAGAAAGTAGGAAGCCCCGGGAAATTTTCATTTACCTGTACTGCACCCATTTTGTTGGACGATGAAATGGAATAGTCCCTGATATGTCAAAGCCAAAATACCCCTTCGAAAAGCGCCTTGAAGTCGTGAATCACTACTTCACAACTGATGATGG